>JABDKK010000180.1 GCA_013002265.1 Candidatus Nitrosopumilus sp.
GGCTCATAACCCGCAGTTCAGTAGTTCAAATCTACTCCCCGCTACTTAATTCAGTATACACAAAACCATGAATGAGATTCTTTGAATTTAGAGTCATTATTAATTACTCCCATTCTTTGAATAGGTCTTGTCAAATGTCGATGAGCAGAGATTCTTGGAATATATAATTGCTTTTTGATTTTTCTTGGAATTTCAATTTTTTCTTTATTTTGCGATTTTCTTCCACATAAAACACATTGAAATCCTTGATTTTTCCCTTTGGATTTCATATTTTTATTGCAATTCTTACATAGAGGATTTGATATAGAGAGATTCTTTTCTAAATGGATTATCTTGATAAATTCAAGATTAAGGATTCTAGGAAAATTTTTTGATGCTTTTCTTACCCCACCACCAACAGAAATTTCGTCACCTTGAATCAATTCCATAGCAACATTTGTCATTCCAGTTGGTTTGTAAACTGCACACCAAAATTCGTTTTTTTGTGAAATGATTTTGAAGAAGACATGTCCCCCTTTGATAGTTTTTGGTTTATTTGATACCATCCCAATTATTTTTCCAGATGCATATGGTTTCATTTTTTCTGCAGTTAATTCATTTTTTAAATGATCACCAGTTCCTTGATTTGATTTGAAGATCATATATCCATCTAATTTTTCATCAGCTTTGATAATTTTAGTAGCTGAAATTAATGAAGAAACATTTTCACCACGCACTCCATAAAAAACAGGATCAGGACCATGCGGAGTAATCAAAATTCTTCCTTTCTTTGAATCAAAATTGTTAAAGGTAAATGGGAAAGTTTTTTCTTGCATATCCTTTACATTTGCCGTTGAAATATTTCGTTTTTTTCCAAACTTTATTTTTTTTCGATAGCTCAAAAGCTCCAGAGTATGATCGTGAAAATCATACCCTATAGCTCCAATAGCACCAACTAGTCCTTGGCCATTACCCTGGTAAAAAAATTCAAGTTTATTTTTTTTAGCAAAAACTTTGGCAGTTTTTCTGTTGATTAATTGCCACAATGCTAAATTGCTAAATTTTTTCATTTCATCAGGAATAGAATCACTTTCAAAAAAAACTAAACCAGGATTTGCACCATTTTGAGTATCTGAATATTTTGAAACAAGATTTCTAATTTGGTTTTTAATTTTTAAAGGATTTCTAGTCTTAATTTTGAGTGAGACTGCTCCATTTCCTCTAGTTTTCCAAGGAATATTTGGATTGAATCGAATCAACCTAGGAAAATCAAGAAATTCAGTTTTTTGTTTTTTCAACAAGTCTACTATCTTATAAGCAAGGAAAGTTGTACACATCCCCTTTGGAGAATCCGTATCATCAAAGCCAATGTTGAGCACAGTTTGATCATCCATGATTTGCTAAATGGAATCCAACATTTTTAGTTGTTGTAGAGTTCAGTTGATTTAAATTAATAAAGTCAGATTTCAAGCTCAAATTGATAATTATAGATGAAGAAAGGATTTTCAGAGAAATTGAAGAGAAAAAACCTGCATCGGTTTCATTAAATGGTCCAGATGGAATTTTACCTCAGGTTCAAGAAACAGCTGTAAACATCTCTAAAAGATTTGGAATACCTGCATATGTTTTAGCTGATACAACATGGGGAACATGTGATCTGAATTCAAATGGCTCTAAGGTTCTGGGGGCAGAAATTCAGTTCAACATAGGACATACAATTAACACAGAATCACTAGAAAAAAATCTAGTTTTAATTGATGCATTTGATGATGTTGAGTTTGATGGTGTTGCAAAAAAATGCACAGAGATGCTAAAGGGAAAAACAATTTCACTAGTCACTGATAGTCAACATTTACATCAGGTAGATAAAGTTGAAAAGATTTTCTTAGACAGTGGAATTGATGTAAAAATTGGTAAAGGTAAGGGACAATTGAATGATGGACAAGTTTTTGGTTGTGAGTTTTATCCTGCATCAGAATTAAAAAAAGAAGTTGATGCATATGTATTTCTGGGACAGAGCAATTTTCATGCAGCAGGAATTGCCCTGTCAACCAATTTACCAACTTATGTTTTGGATCCATACTTTAATGAAGTTAGAGAAGTAACCGAGTTTGCTCAGAAATTAAAAAAGAAAGCAACACTTGCAATATACAAGGCTGCAGAAGCAAAATCATTTGGCGTGATTGTTGGACTAAAAGAGGGTCAATTATCCAAAGTTTTTGCTTTGAAAATTAAAAGAGACCTAGAAAAAGAAGGAAAACAAGTTCAGTTGTTTGCACTCACCGATATTACCAATGAAAGATTACAAAATCTCAAAGGAATTGATGCCTTTATTCAAGTTGCATGCCCAAGAATTTCTACAGATAATCAATTTGACAAGCCAGTATTATCTACGCCTCAGGCAAATGCACTTTTGAAAATTTTACGAAATGAAAGCATTGAAGGGTATCTGGAAATTCCTCATTGGTTATAATTAAGATACTAGTTTTTGAAATCTAGAATTTGTGGCTAGTTGTTCAAATGTTTTGGAATTTTTTGCCTTTATTTTGTATTGTATTCCTTGAGTAATTGCATGCTCTAGATTATCAAGTGACTCATCAATTTTGGATTGCATTAAAAGGCTACATGATTTATCATACAAGACATCTCCATTATCAGGATAATCATCAAGAATCATGTCACAGCACATAATTGATTCTTCAAAATTTTTCAGAGAATACAAAATTCGTTCTTTATGATATAACACAGTGTTGTATTTTGGATTTGTCTTTAGAATTTTTTCACAGATAGTTATTGCATCATCTAAATTGCCTTGTTTTCTAAGCGATGAAATTTTGTTAATTAGTACAGATAGATCCTCAGGTGATATTTGAAGGGCTTGATCATAGCACTTCATTGCGTTAGAATAATCTTTGAGTTTGCTTAGGGCATACCCTTTATTGTTAAGTGAGCTAATGTTTTTTGGATTTTCATTTAAAATTTTATCATAATATGTAATGGCTTCTTTGTATTTTCCATTTAGAAATAATCGATTTGCCTCATCCAGAATTGAATTGATTTTTGGATCAGTCATTACCAATCATAATTCAGGTTTCATGAGAATTTTACCAAATAGTCCTTTTCCTGTTAGCATTTTTGTGTGAGCATCTACTGCTTTCTCAAGTGGAAAAACAGAATCAACAATTGATTTTATTTTACCTTGTGACATCCAATAGAGACCCTGTTCTAATTCAGCTCTTGTTCCTTGTGTTGAGCCTAAAATATTGATTCCTTTAAAGAAAATATGGCGCAGATCAGTCTTTGCATTATATCCTGTAGTTGCCCCTGTTGTAACTATAGTTCCTCCATAATTTAGTAGTGTCAATTCTTTGTTCCAATGTGATCCTCCAATATGCTCAAAAATTACATCAACTCCTGGAACATCACCATATTGTTTTGGAATTTTTTTGGCAATTGATTTTACTTCTTTATGCCAATCTTCTTTTCTATGATCCACTGCATAATCTGCACCTAAGTCTAACAGTTGATCCAATTTATCAGGACTAGCAGTGGCAATTACTGTACATCCATACAGCTTTGCTATTTGGATTCCATAATTGCCAACTCCTGAACTTCCTCCCATGATTAACACAATCTGCCCAGGTTGAATTTTTGCTCTACCGACTAGCATGTGCCATGATGTTAATAGTGTCATAGATGCAGCTGCAGCATCATCATAAGATACGTTATCAGGAATTTTTACCACGTTAACTTCTGGAAGATGTGTAAACTCACAGTAGCCACCCCACAGTGGTCCAGTCTCAAAACCCCAAATTGATCTTTTTTTGCAATCATACTCTCTTCCATCAGTGCATGCCTTACAAACTCTACAAGACATGTTTCCATGAGATACTATTCTATCTCCAACTTTGATGTTTTTAACATCACTACCAACTGCAGTGACTTCTCCTGCAGCATCTGTTCCAGAAATGTGAGGGAGTGGAATTGCCAATGGTTTTCCTCTCATTCCCCAAATATCATCATAGTTAAGAGCTGCAGCTTTTACTTTGAAAACAACTTCATTTGATTTTGGTTGTGGAATTGGAATATCTTTAATTTTTAATATTTTAGAAAAATCATCATCAGTTGTATATTCTTCATAGACGAGTGCTTTCATGATTTCTTTCAATATTTTAGAGATATATGATTTATCAAATTGTCCCTTACCACAAACAATTATAATCATAACCACAAAAAGCTCATCATGTCTGAAAATACAGTATTTCCAGGTGACAAAATAGCATCAATTGAAGAGTATGAGGCCGGATACAACACCTTTGATGATGGAGATATGGTCCGAGCAGCAACAGTAGGCCAAAAAGACATTGATAAGACAAACAGAACTGCAAGCATAAAACATCCTAAAATGCTCTCAATTCCAAAGGTAGGGGATGTAATTATTGGAACAGTTGCAGCTGTAATGTCATCAATGATAGCAGTGTCAATTGATTACATTAATGGAAGACCAACCACTTCCAAGGTTGAATGTGTGTGCTCAACTAGAAATTTGAGGATAAGAAATGTTGCACTTGCAAATGATATCGTTATGCTAAAAATTATTAGTCATCTTAATGGTACAATCCATGCAGTAATTAACGAACCAAATTTAGGGATTTTATTTACAAAATGTAGAAAATGTGGAGGAAAAGTTGTTCCAATGAGAGATGCCATTAAATGTACAGAATGTGCATGGATTGATGAGAGAAAGCTTTCATCAAACTTTGGCAATAGTGATTTTGTTAATCTGAGAGAGTAAAAATGATTCGTGTTTCGTTCCAAGGTGAACGAGGGGCATATAGTGAAGCAGCAGCAAAATCATTCTTTGATAAAGAGATAGAAACTATTCCACTTGTTACCTTTGCAGATGTTTTAGGGAGTACAACTAAAGATGAAACTGAATGTTCTATATTACCAGTAGAAAATTCAATTGAAGGAAGTGTTGGCCAAAGCTACGATTTACTCTACTCAACAACACTAAATGCAACAGGAGAAGTGTATCACAGAATTGAGCATTGCTTAATCGGAATTGGTGAATTAAAAGATGTGGATACTGTGTATTCTCATCCCCAAGCTTTGGGTCAATGCAGAAAATTTATCGAAGAGAATAACCTCAAAACAATTCCATCATATGATACTGCTGGAAGTGTAAAAATTGTTAAAGAGTTAAACAAGAAAAATAGTGCCTGTATTGCCAGTAAAGCAGCATCAGAGATTTACAAAATGCCTGTAATTGCAGAGAACATTGCAAATAACCTCAATAATCATACTAGATTTTTGATATTATCTAAAAAAGAAACTGATGAAACTGGAAATGATAAGACATCAATAATTTTTTCAATAAAGCACGAACCAGGATCACTATACAGTATAATTGACCATTTTCACAAAAATAATGTTAATCTTACAAAGATAGAATCAAGACCCACAAAATCAAACACTTGGGAATACAATTTCTATGTTGATTTTGAGGGACATCAGAAAAATCCAAAGATATCAGAGATGCTGGATAATATTAAAAAAGAAACCCTATTTATGAAAGTTTTAGGATCGTATCGCTCTGCTAAATTAAGCTAGAATCCTTTTGGTTTTCTTATAGTAAAACCCATACTAAATCCAATAATTATCATTCCAGAGATAATTACAATAAAGTGGTATGAAAATAGTATCGGATCAGTTGTTACATTGAGTTTTGCTTCAACTATCATATCAGTAGAACCTAGATTTTGGAGTTGAATTCGGGTAACACCATCTTCTAAATGAACCCAATCAAGTGTTACTTCTTTTTCATGAGTTACAAATGAATCACCATCTTTTGGGATTTGTAATCCAACACCAGGACTGGACAGTTTAAGATTAAATTTTTCACCTGTAATTTTCATATGCTGTGATGCACCATCAGATGCAGAGATTTGATAAGACGTGGATTCACCTACACCAAATGTTTCATTAACATTTACAGTTTGCAATCCAATAGAAGTAATTAGAGAATATCCCCCTACAGCAATAATGGCACTTCCTACAACTAATCCAATAATAGTTCGTTTAGTTAACACAGAATAATGATTTTGAATACTGCTTAAAAAATTAACTACATTAAAGAAACATCATGAGGCTGACTTTCTGCAAATCCTGCTCTTGACATTTTGATAAATTCTGCATTATCTTGCATTTGTGGAATAGTATGAGCACCACAATAACTTAGTCCGGAACGAACACCACCAGTTAGTTGCTTTAAGATATCAGTGACTGTTCCTTTGTAAGGAACCATAGCCTCAACACCTTCTGCCACATAGTCATTAAGATCATCATCAAGGGAAATTGAGCCTGTCTCTTTTGATTTTCTTCCAATGGAGGCAGCAAGTGATGCCATTCCACGATAAACTTTGAATCGCTTTCCATTCTTTGTCAAAACAGTACCAGGTGATTCGTCTGTTCCTCCAAGCATACTTCCTACCATTACTGAAGATGCACCTGCAGCCAGTGCCTTTGTAGCATCACCAGAAGTTCTAGTTCCTCCATCAGAGATAATTGGAATACCATGATCTTTTGCAACTTTAGCACAATCCATTACTGCAGTTAGTTGTGGAACACCAGAACCAGTGATTACTCGGGTAATACAGATGGAACCAGAACCAACTCCAACTTTAACTGCATCAACTCCGGCTTTAATCAAATCTTCAGTTCCCTGAGCAGTTGCAATGTTTCCTGCAATTAATTCACAATCAGGAAATGCTTTTTTGATATTTCTAATTGTACTAAGAGCATTTTCGCTGTGTCCATGTGCAATATCTACAACTAGAACATCAGCACCTGCTTCTAAGAGAGTTTCACTTCTTTCTAAAAAGTCACCTTTAACTCCAACTGCAGCTCCAACTAGCGGTCTTCCTTTTTGATCTTTTGAGGCGTTTGGAAAATCTGCATTGTTTGTAATATCTTTACTTGTAATCAAACCTTTGATAATTCCAGAGTCATCTACAATTGGTAATTTTTCGATTCTGTGTTTGTGTAAAATTTCTTTTGCTTCATCTAATGTAACTCCAGGTTTTGCAGTTACAACATCTTTAGTCATTACTTCATTGATAACAGATTTAGAGTTTGCAAATAATAGATCACGTTCAGTTACAATTCCAACTAATTTAGAATTAGAGTCAGTAACCAATAATCCTGAGATCTCTTTATCCTCAGCATAATCTAATGCATATTGAACAGATTTTTCAGAAGAAATAGAATAAGGATTCTCTATCATTACACTGCCTGAACGCTTAACTTTAAGAACCTCGTTTGCCTGTTCTTTAATGGTTAAAAATCTGTGAATAATTCCAATTCCACCAAATCTAGCTATGGCTACTGCCATAGTCGATTCGGTTACAGTATCCATATTTGCGCTTACAAATGGAATGTTAATTGAGAGATTTCTTGATAATTTTGTGGTTAGATCGGTCTGACTTCTACTTGTAATATCAGAATATTTGGGTACAAGAAGAACGTCGTCAAAAGTTAATCCCTCTTTGAATTCCAATGAAACCTTGTTAAGAAAGTAAAATATTGATTATAAGCCTTTGTGTCAAGGTTTGAGTTTAGATGCAATTCTTATCGCATCTTTTGATGCTTGTATGTTATGTGTACGAATGATATCTGCACCATTAATTACAGATATGGCTTCAGCAGCAACTGATCCAAACAATCGATCAGATGGTTCATCTTTTCCTAAAATATTTCCAATAAAAGATTTGTTAGATACTGAGATCAAAACAGGATAGTTTTGTTTAATTGATTTTAGTTTTTGGATAATTGTAAGATCTCTTTTAAGCCAATCAGATGTTATTTTTGTAAAAAATGGGCCTTTTCCTTTTTTTCTAAAAAATCCTATAGCTGGATCAACTACAATTTTTTTTGATGAGATATTAGATTTTTTTGCAATTCGAATGCTTTCCTGAAGAAGTTTTTTGGTTTCAACATAATTACTAGAAATAGTTTTTTTACTAAAAGCACATAAAATCAGTGATGGAGAATATTTGGAAATGATGTTTTGCATTTTTTCATCATATTTTAAACCAGAAATATCATTAATTATCTCAGCCCCAGATTCCAAGGCAGTCTGAGCTACACTAGATCTACATGTGTCAACTGAAATTGGAAGATTTGATGAATTTTGAATTATACTAATGGCATTTAGAATTCTTTTTGATTCAATTTTTTCTGAAACAACAGTCGACAGATATGGCGCTGTAGACATTCCTCCAATATCAATGAAATCTGCTCCATCATCTTCCATTTGTTTTACAACATTTTTTATCTGAGTTTTACTTGTGTTGATAGATTTTTTGTAGAAAGATTCTGGACTAGTGTTAAGAATACCCATTACTCTAACAGGATTAGTATCACCAACCCTTACATTTCCTAGTTTGGCCACATGATTTATCAAAACCAAGGCAATTTGAGTGATATGATGATTTTAGGTTGGAAAAAGAAGTATTATGAAATTTTAAAGGAATTCAAATATAATGAAGAAGAAGATTATGAATCAGCAAAAGTTCTAAATTCACTTCTAAAAAACAATAATTTAAGTAAAAAAATTTCTAAATTAATTAAAGGAAAAGCTGTTTTTGTGATTGGCTCCGGTCCATCCTTATCACGTGCAATTTCAAAATTGAAAAATAGTAAAAAAGTAGTTAAAATTGCAGCCGATAGTTCTGTAGATGCACTTTTAGAAAATGGAATAATTCCAGAAATTATTGTGACTGACTTGGATGGGGATCTTGATACGTTTAAAAAAATTGCAAAAACAAAATGCATCTTTGTTGTTCATGCACATGGAGATAACATAGACAAACTAGAATTTGTAAAAAAATTTAAAAATTGTATTGGAACAACTCAAACAGAGCCAGTAAAAAAAATTCAAAATTTTGGGGGCTTTACTGATGGGGACAGAGGAGTGTTTCTTGCAAATCATTATGGTGCAAAAAAAATTATTTTATTTGGAATGGATTTCGGCAATAAAATTGGGAAATACTCTAAAACAAAAAAACTAGAAAGAAAAACTAAACTTAAGAAATTAAAAAAAGGAAAATCTCTTTTGGAATGGTTATCAACATTCACAGATTCTGATTTATTTACTACTTCAAAATCCCTTAAAGGATTTAAAAAAATATCATACAAAGATGTTGATATCATAATTACCTAGAATGCATTTAATACCCATACCCCATTTACAAAATTATGAAATTCTCTGAAGAGCAGGTAAAGGAGATTGTTGCTCTGAAAGAAAGTTTGATCGAGCAAATTGACAGACACCAGGAATCCATTGAAATGCTAGAAAAAAACATCACTACATTAGATCTCTTCTTAAAAGATTCTAGTTTTACCAAGGCCTCAGAGCTAAAACCCACAAGGATTGAAACACAAAGTAAGCCTGAGATTGTTGAAAAACCAATATCTAATTCAATTCCAATTAAGAGAGGAAATGATGGTAAAATTCTTGCAAATGCCTATGTAACACCAGAACAAGTTTCCATAATTTTATCAAATGAGATTGAAATTAATGTAGATACACCACCTTTCAAATCGTTCTTTTTAGATAGAATTATCGGAGAAATGAAAAAGAAGGATTCTATTGAGGCAGAAAATGGCAAAATCCAAAAAGAATCTGTAATTGATTACATAATTAACAAAAATGGCTCAGATATCAGAGAAATTATTATCAAAAACTACAGACAAAAAGAAAGAGTTAATGAATTAATCAATACGGCAGGATGGTCATTAACACGAATGCTTGAAAATATCAACAAGGGGTAAAATGGACAAAATATTAGTTCTAGATTTTGGTTCACAGTATAGTCATCTGATTTGTAGAAGAATTAGAGAGTTTTCAGTTTATGCAGAACTTGTTCCTTTCGATATAAGTTATGATGAGATACAAAAACACAATCCTAAAGGAATCATTTTTTCAGGAGGTCCATCAAGTGTTTATAATTCAGATGCACCTGTTCCTGAAAATAAAATTTTTGATATGAATTTGCCATTACTTGGAATATGTTATGGACATCAATTAATTGTAAACAAATTTGGGGGTAGGGTAAAAAGAGCAAACAAAGAATATGGTTCATCTCTTTTGACAATTGATAATGATTCAGATCTTCTCAGTGGTGTAGGTGAATCAGTAAGGGCATGGATGAGTCACGGTGATGAAGCTGAGAAAATACCACCAGGATTTCAAGTAATAGGACATACTGAAAGTGCAAAAGCTGCTGCAATTGCAGCAAAAGAGAAATCAGTATTTGGCATTCAATTTCATCCTGAAGTTGTACATACAGAACTGGGTACTGAAATTCTCAAGAATTTTGTCTTAAAAGTTTGCAAGGCAAAACAGGATTGGACTATGGAAGGATTCATAGATTCTGCTGTAGCAAAAATTTCCCAAATTGAGGGAAATGTACTTTGTGGGGTTAGCGGAGGAATTGATTCTACTGTAGCAGCATTATTAATTCACAAAGCAATTGGAGAGAGACTAAAGTGTGTTTTTGTAGATAATGGCTTACTCCGATTAAATGAAGAAAAAGAAATCGCAGAGATGTTTAGAGATAATTTCAAAGTAAATTTTACATCTGTTAATGCCAAAGAGCAATTTCTTGGGAAATTAAAAGGAATCGCAGATCCTGAAAAAAAAAGAATGGTAGTAGGTGAAGAATTTATTCATGTATTTACTGAATTTGCTGAAAAAAATGGGCCTTTCAAATGGCTAGCACAAGGAACACTGTATCCAGATGTAATAGAAAGTGGAGTATCAAAGGGACCTGCTGCAGTCATTAAATCGCATCATAATGTAGGGGGATTGCCGGATTGGTTAAATTTGGAAATTTTAGAACCTTTAAGGGAACTTTACAAAGATGAAGTAAGAAAAATAGCAAAAATTCTGAATGTCCCAGAAAAACTGTTTATGAGACATCCATTTCCAGGACCCGGTCTTGCTGTAAGAATTATTGGGGAAATCACTCCAACCAAATTGAATATTTCAAAGATTGCAAGTAAGATTGTAGAGGATGAGTTAATGGAGGCAGGTTTGTATGAAAAAGTATGGCAAGCATATGCAGCAGTAGGTGATGATAGAGCAGTAGGAGTCGTAGGTGATGAAAGAAGATATGGAAATATAGTGATGATTAGAGTTGTAGATTCGATAGATGCAATGACTGCAGATTGGACTAGACTACCTCATGGTTTGCTTGAAAAAATGAGTAATAGAATAACAAATGAGATTGAAGATGTAACTTGGGTAACTTATACAATTTCCAGCAAACCTCCCGCAACTATAGAGCCTCAATAGTGATTGATTTGGAATACGAAAAAATCTGTGGTGAAATACTAGAAGCTGATAAAAAAATCAGATATGTCGGAATTTATGATTACGGAGAACTTTATGACAAAATGAGAAATGGAATTAAAAGTCATCTCTCAAGAGAGGAGACAGAATTATCACTATCACAAGCAGTGTATCGCTGGTCAACTAGGAAAAAAACTGCAGATAAGATTGGAAAACCAATTTTTGCACTAGCAAAATATGAAAAAATTTTTCGATTAACCATTCCAATTGGTGGTGCAGGTTTAATTTTGATCAGTACAGAATTAGATGCAGATGTTCATGAAATAGTAGAGAAGATTTTAAAAATCAAAAATAAATATCCCTAAAAATTTGGGAAAATATGGATTTTCATGTTTTTGACACATATGTTAAAGCAAGAGATGGGCATACAATACATTTTGATGTAATTACAGATAAAAAAGACGTACAAAAAGCAATTTCTTTTGCAAAAGAATGGTTAGAATCAATTGGAGAAGAGTCTAGTAAAATTACAACAGAAGAATGTAGATTTTGTCATACACAGTCAGTTCCTGAAGAATGGGAAATTGAGATCATGACTAATGGTTATTTTATTTCAAAGTTAGATGGTTGTCCCTAGACTATTTGGAATTAATATTTGGTATTCTCTGTGCAATTAGGTATTCAAGTGCAGTAACCAATTCATTTTCTGTGATAGTTTTATCAGCATACCAAATAAAAATTTCATACGTCCAACTAGTAATTTTAGATTCAGACTTTGCAATTATTTCAGTTTCTAATTCTTCAATTGAATTTTGAGCAACAGTTAATGGCATATTAAATTTAACAATAGAAAATGTCGATACTGTTTCACCACCATATTCAGAATAAATTCTGATTCCATATCACCTAGAATTTCTTCTTCATTTTGATCATGATCAAGATAATGTAAAAATTGAACTCCAAACAAATTATCTTCTATCACTTGAGGAAGAATTTCAATATCTTTGATAATTTCTCCATTGCTTAATCTAATTATTTGAATAAAGGGTATCCATCTTGAGGATCATAGTTTTGAATTTGGATATTGGTTCTAATCATTGTTGAATCCTTATCTAAATCAATTATATCTCATGAATCAAAATCAATGGTGATAATTGGGTTCATTATATACATAGATTAAAGATGTTTGTAACAAAATGAACATGCAAAGGAATTCCAATACTGTCTTTGAAATCAATTTATCTCAAATTGTGAAAGGTTATTTCAGATATATCTATAATCTGCATTTTCAAGAAAAATTGATTCCATTATGGAATGTTTTACTTAAAGCAGGCATGCTCCAAAAACACCAGCAGAATCACCTAATTTGTTTTTCAAAATGGGGGTTTCAACAGTATCAGAAAAAACTTTAGAGTAAACAGATTCTTTTCCGTCGGTATAAAGAAAACCAATATTTGATAGCCCACCTCCTAAAACAATTACATCAGGATCTAAAATATCAATCACATTTGCAAGTCCATATCCAAAATTCTCTAAAAACTCGTTTTTCCATTTCTGTCCAATTTCATTATCAATATTTCCAAGTATTTCTGTGAGTGATTCTGATTTTCCTGTCATTTTGGTCCATTGTTTTTCCAAAGACGGTCCACTGATGTAAGTCTCTACACATCCAGCTTTACCACAATAGCAAGAATTGCCTTTATGATGTAAAGTGTGGTGTCCCCATTCTCCGGCAATATTTGTTGGACCCGTATGCAAATTACCATTAATGATAATTCCACCACCTACACCAGTTCCCATAATTACACCAAAAACTAAGCCATATCCCATTGCAGCACCCATCTTTGATTCAGCTAATGCAAAACAATTTGCATCATTTTCCATCGATATTGGTTTTCCCAGAATATTTTCAAGATCCTCTTTAATGGGTTTTCCAATAAGACATTGTGTATTACTATTTTTTATCAATCCAGTTTTTTTTGAGATAGCACCAGGCGTACATATTCCAATTGAAAAATCATCTATGCCTTTAGTAGCATTTGAAACCAAAATTGAAATTTCCTGTAATATTTGATGATAATCATTTTTTGGAGTTGGTACTCTTTTTCGTTCTAAAACATTTAGTGAATCATCAAGGAGAATTACTTCTATTTTTGTTCCACCTAAGTCTACTCCAACTTTATACAACAATTATTTCTGAAAATTTTAATGCTTAAGTAAATTGCTTTAACCCATTGGTGGAGGACCGCCGCCACCTGGACCGCCAGATACAGCTATAACATCATCAATTCTTAGAATCATACAAGCTGCCTCGGTTGCAGATTTGATTATTTGCTCTTTAACTGCAATTGGTTCAACTACATTAATGGTCATCATATCTGCAATCTTTGTATTTCTTGCATCAATACCGGTCCATTTACGACCTTGATTTTGCTTTGCTCTTAGGTTTGCCATAGTATCAATTGGATCCATTCCAGCATTTTCTGCTATTGTTAATGGAATTGTTTCTAGTGCTTCAGCATATTTTTTAATTGCAAGTTGCTCTCTACCATCAAAACTATCTGCCCAATCTTTTAGCAGTGATGCAGCATACGATTCTGGGGCTCCACCTCCAGCAACTATCTCTGGTTTTTCAATTACATCTTTGACAACCATCAATGAATCATGAATAGAACGATCTACTTCATCTATTACCCTTTGAGAACCACCACGAATCAACAAAGTTACAGATTGTGGATGCTTGCATCCTTCAATGAAAACCCATTTGTCAGATTCCACTTTCTTTTGATGAACTAAATCAGCACTACCAAGATCTTTTTCTGAAAGATCATCCAGATTATTAATTACTCGTCCACCTGTTGCTTTTGATAGCTTAATCATATCACTTTCCTTTACACGACGAACCGCCAAAATTCCATGTTTAGATAGATAGTGTTGTGCAATGTCGTCAATTCCTTTTTGACATATCAAGACATTGACTCCAGCATCATGTAGTTTTTCAACCATAGACTTTAACATTCTATTTTCTTCTTCAAGAAACATCTGCATTTGAGTAGGATCAGAAATTCGAATTTCTGAACTCATTTCAGTCTTTTCAATTTCTAATGCAGAATTAATTAATGCAATTTTTGCTTTTTCAATTTTTGTGGGCATTCCACTATGAACAATTTCTTTATCTAAAACAATACCCTGAACAATTTGAGTATCTTGTATGGAAGCTCCAGCTTTCTTTTCAACTTTAATGTTTTCGAGATCTACTGTATATTCCTCACCTTTCTTTACGGCAATTCTAAGAATTGCATCTACAACAATTTTTGAAAGGGAATCACTATCATCAGATATCAATTTGGATTGCATGCTGGTAGTTGCAATTTTAAGCAGTGATTCTTTATCATCAGGTTTTATTTTCTTTGATAATTCAGAGTAAATTTCAAGTGTTTTTTCTGCAGCAGCTTGATAACCATCAATTATTGTTGAGGAATGAACATCTTTTTTGAGTAGCTCTTCTGCTTTAGCTAATAATGCACCTCCAAAAACAACAGACGAAGTAGTGCCATCTCCAACTTCGTTATCGACTGTTTTTGATATTTCAACCATCATTTTGGCTGCTGGATGCTGAACATCAATTTCTTTGAGAATTGTTGCACCATCATTAGTAATAGTTACATCACCTAGAGAGTCAACTAACATTTTATCTAGGCCTCTTGGACCAAGACTACTTTTAACTAATTCAGCGACTAGTTTTGCTGCAGCTATGTTATTTTGTTGAGCATCTTTACCTTTTTGTTGTAATGCACTCTCTTTGAGAACCAATACAGGTCCGTTTGGTCCTTGTTGAATTGATGCCATTTAGATTCAGCTACAATCCGCTGAATCCCCCTTTTTAACATTACTTAGATGATCGGTGGGATGTAACAACGTTTTTTCACGTCAACAATTCCACCTGCAAGAATTCTAACAGATGGCAATGCCAAGAATGGTAAGAAAAGAGGAATTAAGTGAGGTCTTGAAAATTTACAACCTGAATCAACAATTGAATTAGTAATGCTTTCAAAATTAGACGAGACTTTTTCAAAAGAATCAGTTGATACAATTCCTCCAAATTGCAGAGGCATGGATGCAAGGATTTTTCCAGATTTCACCACTACAAGACCACCTTGATTCTTTAGTATGTGATTTGATGCAATTGCCATATCTGTATCATTTGAACCAATTACTATCAAGTCATTTTCATGAAAACTCCAAGATGAAGCAAATGCACCTATATCAGCACCAAAATTTTCTAGAAATCCTACAGATTTCTTATTTGTTCCTTGAGTTCTATCAAATGTAGCAACTTTCCACACATCAGAATCCAGTGATGCTCTTACTAACCCCTCATTTGGAGAAAGCTCTGCACTACTTAACTTGGTGATAATTTCAGTTTGCATAAAAATAGTATTTGCTAAAACTTGTTTCTTTTTAGATTTTATTTGAAAATCATTTTCAGAGAATTTTTTTAGCTTAACAGTTTTTTTAATCCATGGAGAAATTACCTTTTTCTTTAGTTTGGTAACAAGATTTCCATTTGACACAACAAGTTTTCCACCAACAAATACTTTATTTGGTTTAAATGATTTTAAATTATCAAAAATTAGAATATCTGCTAATTTTCCAGGTGCAATACCTCCAAGATCTTTTCCCATGTTGTAATAGTCAAAATTATTCTTTGATGCCATTGTAACTGCATCAATTGGTTTTAGACCAAGTTTGATTGATTCTCTAATGCAGTGATCAATATGACCAAAATTTGTTATGTCAAGTGGATCAAGTCCATCAGAACAAAACATTAAACGGTTAAGATAAGTTCCATGAGATAAAACACGTGGAATTATTTCTTTTAAATCGCGTCTAATGGAGCCCTCTCTAATCATTATCCACATACCAAGACGCAATCTTTCCAAAACTTGATCAAAATTGATTGGTTCATGACAAGAGAGAATTCCAGATGAAACATATGCATTAAGTTTTTTTTCACTTGCACCTGCAGTATGCCCATTAATGATACAATCACATTCTAACATTGAAGAAAGGGATTTCATTGTTTTGGGTTCACGAAGTGTAACTTTGGTCCACGAAAAAACTTCTCCCATTCCAAGAACATGTGGATGTTTTATTGCTGATTTTTCTTGTGAAAGAGATAAAGTTTTACAGTTACTAAATTTTGCATCAACAGGAAGACCTCCCGGTACTACTTGAAAAATTCTGATGGGTAAATCTTCTCCCAGTTTCAGAAATTCTAGAAATCCTTTGTATCCGGCAACACTTACAATATCAATTGGATCTGAAAATAGAGAAGTTACACCACAAAGTAATGATTTTTTTGCAAATTCAGATGGTAAAACAAATTGATCAATGTGCAGATGGGGATCAGCAAATCCAGGAGATACATACTTGTCTTTTATATCAATAACAACAGTTTTGGAATTAATTGTGTGAGATGCATCAGGTCCCACATATGCAATCCTATCATTAATAATTGCAATCTGAGTTTTTGGAATAATTTCTCGCGTATAGACAGATAATAAATTACAGTTTTTTAAAACAAGATCGGCATTTTTGTCTCCCATCGCTACAGAATTCAAAGAAGAGATTGAATGTGATAGGTTCGACATCACATAATAATTGAATTTTGAACCTATTATAGATTCAATGCTTAAATTACGGTTGAAAAGGTTTTGTTGATATGAACATACCAAAGGTGATCCGAAAGTATTGTGCTAAGTGTAAAACACATACTGAACAAAAGGTCTCCATTTACAAGGCTGGAAAAAGACGTGGATCTGCTAGAGGCGAACGAAGACACGCAGAACGTAAAAAAGGGTATGGTGGACAGAAATTCCCAAAATTAGCAAAACCAGCCAAAGTTACAAAAAAAGTTACTCCTATTATGACATGTACTGTTTGTAAAAAGAAATACAATAAACTAGGTGTAAGAATTAAGAAATTTGAGTTGGTGGCAGCATGAAGAAGGATCATATTGAAATTCCAAAACCATCAAGTAAATTTCAAAAAGTTAATTGTAATGAATGTGGTGAGCTACAGGTAGTTTATTCCCATGCATCAACACAAGTATCTTGCAATTCATGTGGAAACGCAATAGCAGAAGCAACAGGCTCAAAAGCAAAAATCAATGGTAAAATCTCAGGTAGTGCTGAGTAAATCATAATCACTTTTTGTGTTTAGATTCAAAGCAATTTTTTTATCATCAAGAATCATATAATTTTCTTCAACTTTTTCAAGCGTAGAAATTTTTTTGGCATTTACCAACGAAATTCCAGAATAATGACATTTCTTTCCATCAAAATTTACTGAATAATCTGAATCAATTCCCAGAGTTTTAAGAAATTTATTTGTAACAAGAATGCTGGTCCAAACATTTTGAGAATCAAAACTATTTACAATTAATTGAATTATTTCTTTATCTAAAAGTGGTAAATCTCCAGATGTAATAAACACAAAATCATCAATAATATTCAAAACGGAATTAAGATCTTTAACATATCCTAATCCAGATGTATCAAATGTTTCAATATTATTTTTCAGAAGAAATTTTTTGGTTTTAGGTGAATTTGTGCTTGTAACCGCAATAATTTTTGAAAAGCAGTTTGAAGAATGTAATGATTCAATGACATGTTGAATAATTGGTTTGTTATATTTGAGTAATAATTTTTCATCAGGTAATTTCATACGTGTGCCTTTACCTCCTGCCATGACTAAACCAATCATATCGATACAAACACCATCAAAGATGCTAATCTTGTAAGCTCATTTGTTGCTCCTAGAACATCACCGGTAATTCCTCCAAAACTGCGAGTAGATATCGCAAGTAGGAACAATGTTAGAGTTACAGTTGCTGCAAGCATTACTAATCCAGTTGTTTCACCAATTACAGCCACTGGAATTATCATGATAATGAAGGCAGCAGCTAATTTTTTCTTATCCTTCATAATTTCTACAAAAGGAGAATTTGAGCCTGGAGAAGCAGAACTGCCCAAGCTTGCCATTAACACCATAGAAAATTTTGCCAATATTTCACCAATTAGAATTGCACGAAAAAGATCAAAACCGCTAGTTAATGAAATTGTGATTATTAGTCCAATTAGATACAAAACAATTCCTACTATTCCTGCAGAACCAGTAGATAGATCTTTCATAGCTTGTAATTTTTTTTCTTTACTTGCCTTTACCATAAGGCCATCAGCAAAATCAGCTAGTCCATCAGCATGATGAATTCCAGTAATAACAGCAATTGATGCAACTACTAACAAACTAACAAGTAAAGGTTCTAAAATGAAAGATAAACCAAACCCTATTGAACCAACAATTAATCCAATGACAATTCCAACAATAGGAAAGACAAACATGTATTTTGCAATATGTTCTAAAGTTGCATTTGATGAAGGAAATATTGTTAAAAATGAAAAAACAGATCCTATTTCTTTAAGCATGAACCCACCACCCAATCATAGATAAAATTGTAATTATGGGAATGGTTATTATTCCAAAGAAAAGAACTGATGTTAGTTTCATAATTTTAATTGCTGAATAGACATGTTCTTTTTCCAGTCTAATTTCACCATCACCTAATTCATAATGATCAAGTTTCACAAATTTTGTTTCAAGTGCTCCTGCTAAAGCAGCCATAGTATATCCAGCATTTTTGCTTTCAGTTTTTTTCCCATCTCTAATCATAATTTTCAATGATTCTTTCCAATCATTTTGTAAAATTGCAGTAGATAGAATCATGATCAATCCAGTCAGTCTTGCTGGAATGTAATTTAGAATAGTATCACAAGTAGCTGCAAACCATCCTATATTTTTAAAAATTTCAGACTTGTATCCAATCATTGAATCAGCAGTATTTACTACACGATATGTAAACGCCCCAGGTAAGCCTAAAAGTGCAAAATAAAATAACGGACCTGTAATGCCATCAACTATATTTTCACTTATACTCTCAAGTACGCCTGAAATTACATGATTTTTGTCTAAATTCTTTGTTTTACGTTTGACTATCATGGATAAATTATCCCTAGCTAAATCAAGATTGTTTTCTTCAAGTGATTTTAAGACAGCATTGGCATGTTTTTCCATTCCACGAATAGCTATTGTGGTTTTTAGTAGCAATCCACCTACAACTACAGTTAAAATTAAAGAAACAATATTTGGTGCAATAAAAGAAAAGCCAAGACTTAGAATTGACGTCAATAGAATTGCAATTCCAGATGTAACTACAACTATCAAAATACCTCCCAATTTTTCTAATCGAAGGTTTTGGTTTTTTGTATGAGGTGTCAAGACCGCAATTAATCTTCCAATCCAAGCTGTTGGATGATATTTATTTCTAGGATCACCCAGAATCAGATCAATTAGAATTGCAATAGAGATTACTAATATTGATTCAAAAATCATTTTAACATTGCCTCAATTGATTTAATATCTAAATTAGATTTGACGGTTTTTGCCAAATGATCTAATTCATGATCAATTTTTGAAATATTTTTTTTAGTCCACAAAAATTCCTTTGGATTACTATTAAGAGAGTCTTCTTCAGGCAAGCTAAGCGGGATTAATGGAATGGTTCCAATTACAGAAACACCTGTGAGTTTTTTGAGTTTATGAAATCCAGGTTTTAGCACATCTATGTCTCCTCTGAACTTGTTAAGGACAAAACCCTTTACAAATTTTTTATATTTTTTTTCAATCAAAGTCATCGTTCCAACCAAACTTGCAAAAGAACCACCCTTATCAATGTCACTTACTAATAATACAGAAGCATTTGCTTTTTTGGCAATAATCATATTTGCAATGTCAAATCTTTGTAAATTAATTTCAGCAGGAGAACCTGCACCTTCTAAAATTACCAAGTCATAATTTTTCTGTAGGGTTTTCAAGGATTTAGATGCTATTTTAATTCCCTCAGAATTTACAAATTTTTCATAATAGTCTTTTGCATGCATTTTCTTGTATCGTTTTCCATTCAGATACACAATGCTGGTATAATTTCCAGATGGTTTAAGCAGAATTGGGTTCAAATGAGGCATGATTTCACATCTAGCCCCAATAGCTTGAATTGCCTGTGCACGAGAAATCTCAAAATTGGATTCAGCATAGGCAAAATTAGACATATTTTGTGATTTGTATGGTGCTACAGTGTATCCTTTGTCAGAAAAAATTCTACAAAGAGCTGCCACCAGTGTTGTTTTACCAGCTCCAGAAGAAGTTCCTTGTATCATTAATGATTTCATTTTATTTTCTCCATGGCTTTGATGAGTTTTAAATTATCATTATGTGATTTGATTGCGATTCTAAAATAATGCTTGTTTAATCCTCTAAAATTTTTACAGTCTCGAATTAATATATTGTCTTTAAGTAATTTTTTTTGTAATCTTGTTGAATCATAAGATGTTTTGATTAAAATAAAATTACTAAATGATTCATGTATATCAAATTTATTTAATTTTGAAATTTTATTTTTAAGATATAATGATTCTTTTTTTATTATTTTGTTTGATTTTTCAATATGTGATTTATCTTTAAGTGCTTGACTAGCTGCTTTTTGTGCTAAAGAATTTACACTCCAAGGAATTTTTATTTTTTCTAAAACATTTATGATTTTTTTTGATGCAGCTGCATAGCCAATTCTAATTCCTGCTAATCCAAATGATTTTGTAAGTGATCTTAATACTAGCAAATTATCATATTTTTGAACATATGATAAAACAGATTGATTTGAATTTGGTACTAGCTCAATAAAACACTCATCAACAAATACAAGTGTAGATAATTTTTTGGCCTGTTTTATTATTTGAAGTACTTGGTTTTCTGATAATAAACTACCAGTAGGATTATTTGGATTACACAAAAATATACATCCATTTTTAGGAATTTTTGAGATAAATGAATCAACATCTTTTGAAAGATCCATAGTTTTAAAAAATGAAATTCTTGCATTATTTAATTTGGATGCAGTTTCATATTCTTGAAATGTTGGAATTGGAATAAAGACAGGAGTATTTTTAGTTAAAAATGCAAAACAAAAATTATAGATTATCTCTATAGCACCATTTCCAATTGTTAGGTTTGATTTATGCAAATGTGTGTATTTTTCCAGACTTGAAAAAACTAATGAAGAGTCAGAATCAGGATAATTTTCAATATTTTCCAAGTTTTTTTGAATAACCTGTCTTACAGATTTTGGCATGCCAATAGGAGTGATATTTGAGCTAAAATCAATTATAGTTTTAGAGTGGTCAAATGGATTTTTAGCGCCATGCTTGACTGGCATATGTCTAACAATTGAGGATTTAACTCTTATTTTCACAGATCCAAGTAGAAGTGGACGATTTAGTATGTTTTGGTAAATCCACTAAAGGATTATTAATTGAGAGTGACAATTTATCAAAATATGGATAAAAAAAGAGTTGCAATAATAGGTGTCACAGGTTCTGTAGGTCAAGAATTTGTCCAGTCTCTTAATAACCATCCATGGTTTGAAGTAACACAAATAGCTGCATCTGAGCGTTCTGCTGGAAAAAAATACCTAGATGCAATTAGGGATCCAAGCGGAATTGTGGCATGGGATGTAGGAGGAGAAATTCCTGAGTATATCAAAGAGATGACAGTAAAAAGGATTGATGAATTAGATGTATCTCAACTTGATTTGGTGTTTTCTGCAGTAGAATCTGAAGCTGCTAGAGCTATTGAAACAAAGATGGCTGCAGATGTTCCTGTTGTCTCGACTAGTTCTGCTTATAGATATGAAGAGGTTGTCCCCATACTTATTCCTGGTATTAATGATGAACAGTCAGATTTACTAGATGTTCAAAAGAAGAATAGAAACTGGAAAGGTTGGGTTGCGCCACTACCAAATTGTACTACTACAGGATTAGCAATTACGCTAAAACCTTTACTTGAAAAATATGGAGCCAAAAAAGTAATGATGACTTCAATGCAAGCCATATCAGGTGGTGGAAAATCAGGAGTATCAGCAATGGGAATTACAGATAACATTCTTCCATATATTCCAAAAGAGGAAGGAAAAGTCAGAATAGAAACAAGAAAAATTTTAGGTAAACTCGTAGATGGAAAAATTGTTGATGCAGATATTAGGGTTAGCTGTACTTGTACAAGAGTTCCTGTAATTGATGGACATACAGAATCAGTTTTTGTTGAAACCTCACAAAAAATTGATCCATTGATGGCCAAAGAAACCTATAATCAATATAATCTAAATAGTTCAGTAACAGGACTACCATCTGCTCCTGCACAATATTATGCATTTCATGAAGATCCTACCAGACCTCAACCTAGAATGGAGCGAACTGTTGGTGATGGAATGACCACAACAATCGGAAGAGTAGAAACTGAAGAATTATTTGAAAACGGATTAAAATACATGTTATTCTCTCATAACAAAAAGATGGGTTCAGCTAAAGGAGCTGTACTCTTGGCAGAAATGTTATACAAAAAAGGAAAGATTTAGATTTTTTTTGCAATTTTTTCAATAATAACTTTATAAGAACCAGAAATTAGATCTACACAGGTGTTTTAAACGGCAAAAGTAGATGAATTAGATTTACAAATTTTGTCCGAATTATCGAATGATGCCTCAATTTCAGTTCCAAGATTATCAAAGAAAATTAATGTAAATTCTTCTGTAGTGTATTCAAGAATCAAAAGACTGGTTAAAAGAAAATTAATTGAGCGTTTTACAATTGTTGTAAATGATGCAGAACTTGGATATAATGTAAAAGCTTTAACTGGAATTAATATGGACACAAAAAAACGCGATCATATTATTGAGGAATTATTTAAAATAGATGGAGTACGTGAAGTTGCAGAAGTTACGGGTAGATTTGACATTCTAGTAACAATGTATTCAAAATCCTTAGATCAGATGCATAAAATGATCTCAGAAAGAATTGGTAGAATAAATGGGATTCAGTCTTCAGAGTCATTTATTGAGATGAAGACACGAATGAAAGCAATGCCATATATGCCATCAAAGGATAGTGAATAACGGTGCAAAAGCAAAAGTCCGAATCAAGGGTTGCAGTATATTACGAACTAACAAAGCCAAAAATTTGGTATTTATTAGTATTTACTGCATTTGGAGCAGCCCTAACTGCATCCAATATTTATGGTATTGAAATATCTCCTGTAACTTGGGTTTTAATGTTATTTTCAGTAGCTGCTGGTTCTGCCGCAGCTAATACTTTGACAAACTATCATGATAGAGACATTGATGCAATAATGGAGAGAACAAAGGGGAGACCTTTACCCTCCAAAAGAATTCATCCTGCTGAAAAGGCAAGAAACTTTGGATTAGCATTAGCTGGTATATCATTGGTTTTAGCTTTTGCAATTTCATTTACTACTACTTTAGAACAAGGTTTGTGGGCTACTGGGTTTATTGCATTTGGATTAGCAAATAACATTCTTGTATATTCGTATGCACTAAAAAGAAATTCAAGAACCAATATTATTTTGGGAGGATTATGTGGTGGTTCACCTCCAATGATCGGATGGGTTGCAGTAAGTATGTCAGATTTGTGGACTATGGGACTTGCTATGGCAGGATTAGTGTTTATTTGGATTCCAATGCATATTTGGGCTTTAACATTACACTTCAAAGAAGATTATAACAAAGTAATGTTCCAATGTTAACTGCAGTACAATCAGAAAAAACATCCGCAAGAGCTATTGCAGGTTCAACTGTCGTAATGGTCTTATTTTCAATTGCACCTTTCTTGCTTACTACAGAAAGTGGAGAAGCAATGGTAGGAGGTGTTTATTTGTGGACTGC
>JABDKK010000184.1 GCA_013002265.1 Candidatus Nitrosopumilus sp.
ACTTGCATGTGTAAAGCATACCGCCAGCGTTCATCCTGAGCCAGGATCAAACTCTCTTAAAGTTTCCATGAATTTTGGTTCACTTTTTTGGAAAAGCATTTCTATAAAGTTAAGTTATAGACTACTAAGTAAGACCGAGAAGAAATAGTTATGTTTCTAGGAATAGATTCATTCTAAAAAAGTATTTTTTGTAAAAATTAAGAATTTTCTAAAAATCTTAAAAGTCGCTTTCAGACCTTAATATTTTTTCCAACAAACGCAAAATACGCTCTTTCAGAGGATTTTTTCTTTCTGCTTTAGAAATTATGGAAAATGGAAAGAATTATGAAATCTTACCAACCAATCTTCAACCTTCCTTTTGGGATTTGCGCAGCAACAGTTAAAACTATTCTTCGACAAAAGAAAAAAGAAGTTCTTCTTGAATTTTTATTCGGATCACATTTCTCACAGGCTACTGATGCCCGTCTCGAAAATAAAATTCAAATTCTTGAAACTCTAGTCGCTTCTCTTCAAGAAAGAGTCATCCAAAAATCTAGAAAATAAAAGAAATAGAAATATGCTCTCAGCGAGTGAACGGAGTGAACAGGGATCAGCCGACCCACCATGAAAGAACATTTAGGTTATGTTTCTAACAAGGAAGAAAGATATGAATCGAAATAAAATCTCAAAATTTAATTGTTGATTCTATTCCATTTAAATTTCAAGATTCAGCAAACAAGAATTGCAAAGTATCTTTTTCAACTAGGATTTAATTCTTCTCAAACCAATCAAAGAACCTATTCTTGTCAATTCTAAAAATCAATTTGAAGTTTGTTTTGTTGGATGGGGCAGGACTTTACTTCACTTTTCTGGAACCAACCCTACTCGGTTTTATTTTTTTTCGAAAGAACAAATAATTGACTGGACAATCTTTTCTTCAGGGGTTCTCTCTCGATTCGATCTTTCTTACTATCGAGAAAATAAAAAACAAGATAAAATATCTTCCACCAATTTTCTTTCCAATTGCTATAAAAAATTAAAACAAACAAATAAAAATGTTAGCCTTGAGAAAACTAGAAAAGGTTTTATCTGAAAGATTGGAAATCGAAAAAGGAATCAGTATTCTCGGATTTCTCAAACAAACCAAGATCTGAAATTCGAGCATTCAACACTATCATCTTTTATTAGTTGAAAATCGGTTGGAAGAATTTGAGCATCATCTTACTGAATGTTTTTTCTACCGTTTTGGAAAGCTATTGCCTCTGAATTACTCTTCCACTGATTGGTTAGTCATTCAATTCCGACCAATCCGGAAACAATCTATTCCACAATTTTTTTTGAATAGCGAGTATTTCGAATCAAATAATTTATCTCTATTGGATGATCGAAAAAACTTTGGAATGCTATTCCAGTTTTTGGCTTATGCTCAACACTTGGATTTTAAAATTGACTCTTTAGGCGAACCGCCTTATCGAACTCGATACCGATTGGTTATTTTTCGGATCCAAGATTTCTTAAAGTTTCAAAATCCTATGGTCATATTATCAACTAAAAAAAGTCAAAAATTTTTTGAACGAACTTCAACTTCTTTCACTGATAATCAATTTCGCCTATTCCCGAGGGAAGAGTCTCGAAGTCAAAGAAACAAAAGAATTCTTTGATTGCAAGAGTTTGGATAGCAGAAGAACTATTTTATTCCAACTATCCTTTTCTGTTCCCAGATTTATTTCGAACCAAAAATACAAAAGATGAATTCCAATGATTTTAGATTAATTTGGAACGAGAGAAATGCCCAGTTGCAATTTTCTTTTTTCCATATCGTTTGAATTCGCCTCTCTCCCCGTTGCCCATAAATAAATCCCCCTAGAACCATTTCGGTTTCCTAAGTACTGAATGTATTGTGAATTCTTCAAAGAATTAAAAACGTATTTGCGATGTGTTGGTTTTGTTCGAAGCATAGTTAATTAAGAAATTCTTAGAAATTAATTTATTCTCTAGGTCTAGAATATTTGTATCGATGATGCCAGATGGATGGCGAATCTAGACATCACAACAGAGT
>JABDKK010000187.1 GCA_013002265.1 Candidatus Nitrosopumilus sp.
AGCCATGACTTCACGTTCCATGTATTCAACACCGCCATCTGGATTGAAGTAACGAATGCCGCCTTTGTATGGACCTCTATCATTGTTATGTTGACTTCGAAATCCTGTGAAAATTCTAATTTTTCCATTATCCATCTTTACTGGAATCTTAACTCTCAAAACTTTGTTTGGCATTGCCAAATATTCTCTAATTCCTTTATCCTTAATTCCTAAAACATCACATGCATCATTGACTTGTTTAGTAGCATTGGCAAATGGATCATTCTTAACCAAGGTGATCGTAATTGGAAAACTTCGATTATATAAGTTTGGTTTGAAATTTCTGATCGTAAATTAAGAAACGGGTTTAGAGATAGATCTTTTTGTGGTTTATTTTTCTATCTAGCTTGTCGATGGCTTCTTCTAAGGTATGAATATTTATTTCTAGAAAATCAGACAGATGGAAAATGGCTCCATATTTTTCGCCAATCTTAGATACCATATTGTTTTTCTCTAGAACCTTCATGTGATGCTGAACTGCCTTGTAATCAAGTTCAAGTTCTTGTGAAAGCTGATGCGTATTGTATGGATGATCTAGTAGGCACATTACAATTCGTAATCTGGTAAAGCTGCCCCTAGTGCTTGTAAACAAGTAGAGAAGGAGTTTTCTAGTTTGTTTGTCTGTTTTTCTATTTTTAGAGGGTTTGGAACTAAGTATCTCTTTGAATTCAAGTAGATGATTGGCCATGCTAATTGAAAATAAGACAATTATGCTTAAAACCATATGTCCAGATCTTTTCCATATTGGGCTTTTAGGCACAAAAAAGATAGGATTAGGCTATCTTTGCCCTATCTTTTGATATTTTGTAGAATTTACGAATAGCTGCTATGACTAGAAAGTGTAGCTAAAGATAAGAAAAGATGTAGCTATACGAATAGCTCTAGTGTAGCTGTTAGAAAATACATAGGAATAGCATTTTGTAGCTTCTGTATTTTTTGATTTTCTATTCATAGAATTATGGGATTCTTACTCGTAGAAAAAAGAGAATATCAGTAGGAATAACTATTCAAAATTAGTTATTTTTTGACTTTGAGGTTTTTTGGTTTAGAATCTTTCAAATAAGCAATTTCAAAACAGGCCATTCCAAAATAACAGTGCATGCAATTAACTTTGTCACAAGTATCACACCAAACTCTATTGTCTTTAAGTTCAATTTCCACAATTCTTTTACTATTATCGTCTATGAGGGATAAACTAGATTCATTAGTTTTGTACAAATGTAAGTGAGGAGCCCATTTTTCTAAAAATTGTTCCTTCATTAAGAAAAGATTCAACATTTCATTAGCCTCTGTTACAATTTTGACTTTTTTTGTACCAGCTCTTTCAGAAATTTTTTCATATAATTCTCGATCAACTGCAATAGTAGGACCCCTATCTTTTGTTCCTGCCAATATGCTTACAATAAACTACGTCTATTTTAAAGAATTACCATGTAACAACATCAAAATTCATGTTTTTACATGCAAAACTGTTATTACATACACTTACATGTATTTAGATGTAGATGAGGAGAAACAATTGGGAAGATTTCACTTAGATGGAAAATCATATGATTACAAAGAAGATTACCATTTAGCAATTTTAGATCTATTCAAAACATCACATCCTAAAGGATTTTCTACAAAAGGTCTTGCAGAATCTAAACCAGCTCAAGTTTCAAAATCACCTGAAATACCAGTACATGAACCCAAAGAAGAGAAGGAAGACAAAATCCAGGATGGTATGCAAAAACATTTTCTGAATCTTCTTAAAAAGACATCATATGGATTTACTGTAGTAGTATCAATGTACATAGTTGCATTTGCCATAGGAATTATACTAATAATTGCAGCCTTGAGTATGGCTTTGACAAATAATGACGGAGCCAACAACCTTATGACTGTGTTTTTCGGTACAGCTGGTACGGCAGATATAATATTTTTAATGTATAAACCTGCAAGAGAGATTCAAAGAAGTAGAGCAAATGCATCAAAATTGGTTGCTTCAGTTTCTGAATGGTTTTCAATATCGAGAAACTTGAATAATACCTACAATTTATTGTTGAAACAGGGAAAAAGTGGAAACATCAAAGATTATTCCGATATGATCACACAAATTGCAGAGTTAAGGAGAGATACTACAATTAAACTGGTTGATGCAATGGATAAATATGTTGCATCAAAGCCATTAAAAAATAATGAGAGTGAAAGAGAGTAATGTTTAGCGTTACAAAATAATTTTAAGCAATACAAATTAAAATAATAAATTAATTTGACGTATTTAAAAAAAATTAAAAATTGCAATGCTTGATTGCAAGTTATTAAAAAAAATACTCAGAAAAATTAAATCAAAAAGAAGATTCCAGCGACTAAATTTTCATAATTCTATCTAAGATTATGTAATTTCATCGTTAGACTTTCTGCTTCAATGTGTATGGTCATCAATAATCCTCTAACAGTGTTAATGT
>JABDKK010000189.1 GCA_013002265.1 Candidatus Nitrosopumilus sp.
TGTAGGCGTGAATTTTTAAAAAAATTAGTCATAACTAAAGAAGAGTTTTTGAAGGAGTAGATCAGATTTTCAATAGGATGCAAAAACAAGAAAGTCCAACATATCTCAAGGCTATAACGATTAGAGACATTAGCGATGTTCATTCAATTAAAGAGGATATCAAAAAAGAGATGATTTTGATTTTGAGGGTTACTCCGTTGGCTCAGAAGGATGTGGACCAATTAAGAAAAGTTGTTGAAGAATTGTATTCTATTGCAAAAGCTGCCAATGCAGATATTGCAAGATTGGGTGAAGAGAGAATTATTGTTGCTCCTTCAAACATTAAGATCTGGAAACCAGAATACGATCTAAAATAGTTTTATTGCTTCTTGGATCTGTGGATAGTGAGCAGGAACTTTATACATTCGTCTAATATTCATTGCAAGATTTTCAGATTTTTTACGTTCACCGTGATTAACTAAAACTCGGCGAAGTTTTGGTCTTAATCTTTGTACAAAAGACATTAGTTGATTATAATCACTATGTCCACTAAAGCCATCAAGTTTCTCAACACTACAATTTACTGATACAACTTCAACTTTACCTTCTTTACCCAACATTGAAACCTGTTTAGAGCCATCAAGAACTCTTCTACCCAGAGTTCCATTAACTTGATAGGATACAAACAAAACTTTACTCTTCTTATCAGGTGCAATATTTTTGAAGTATTCTAAGACAGGTCCCCCTTCTAACATTCCTGAAGTTGCAAGAATAATACATGGAGAATCTTCTCTCATCGGTTCTTCTCTAGCATCAGCATGTTCAATATTTGTGAAATATTCCGAATCAAATGGATTGTCATCAGTCTCCAAGATCTTTTGTTTTAGCTCTCGTGCAAGGTACTCAGGATATGACTCATGTATTGCAGATGCCTCAGAAATCATTCCTTCAGTAAATACTGGAGCTTCAATCATTTCTCCTGATTTCATATAGTGATCTATCACCATCATAATTTCTTGAGCACGTCCAACTGCTGGGATTGGAATCAAAACTTTACCCCCATCTGCTAGAGTGTTGTTTACTGCATTGATGAAAGCAGATTCAACTTCTTGTCTGCTTGGTTGAATATCTTCTTTAAGACCATAAGTACTTTCAATTAACAAAGTTTCAACTCTTGGGAAATTCCAACTGGCAGCTTCAAACAGTATACTTTTTCCAAATTTAATGTCACCTGAATAAACAAAATTATGATCACCATTTCCAATATGAAAGTGACATAAAGCAGAGCCAAGAATATGACCTGCATTTGCAAGAACCAATTTGATATCTGGAGAAATATCTGTTACAGTCCCATATGGTAAAGTAATTGTTTGTCTCATAATTTGTTTAACATCTCGCTCAGAGTAAATTGGAGTTCTTCCTTGTGCAGCAGCTACTTTGATTGCGTCTAACTGAATTAGATTCATCATAGGTAAAGTTGGTTCAGTACAATAGATTGGACCTTTATATCCATATTTACACAAAGCAGGTAAAAATCCAGTATGATCCAAGTGCGCATGTCCAATAACAACAGCATCAAGTTCATCCAAAGTAAGATTTAGCGAATCTAATCTTGGAAATGCATCCATTGGAGAGCGAGCCCCTGGATTAATTCCACAATCAATCAAAATCTTGCTTTCAGGAGTGGATAATAACAGTGAAGATCTTCCTACTTGGCCAAATCCACCTAGTGTGTAAAGAGATACTTCGGTTCTTTGTGATATTCTAGGTCTGAAAATTTCATCGCCAACTTGTTTTAGTTGCTTGCTTCTCTCAGCAGATGACTGTTTGAGAGTTGCATTAATGGTTTGAATAGTACGAGAAGGGATTGTAGTAGCCTTTCTGACGCGTAATTTCCATCCAATTTTTTCTGTTACCTCAGCATGATTGAATTCTTTGGCATTTCTTTGGAGTAACCAAGGACGTTTTGCTTCAACAGAGACTTCACCTGTTGCAATATCAAACAATATTCCTTGTAGATTTGCTTCTTTTGGAACACAGTCTGCAAGAATTTTTCTTGCTTCATCTTCAGGTTTTCTTATTGATTCATCAGTTCTAACAACAATTCTTTTTTTAATTACATTGACAAGATTGGATATTGTTTCATTATTTTCCATCAGATAGCGTGGTGAGTTTGTATAAAGAGCAATTCTTGGTCCTTCATATTCAATTTTAGTTACTCCAGCTTCTTTTGGTATACTTTGCAGTATGGTTGCCATTATATTCTGGCTACTAGGAGGTAATTCTTTTTGTTGTTGTTTTCTTTGCATTAAATCACTAAAGTTCGATAACTGCTTTCTTTTGCTCATCTGTCAAAAGACGGAATCCATCTTTATCCATTACAGCGATGTTAATTCCATCACCGGTACCAATGTTTCTTACTATTGCTGCCTTAACAGCTCGTAGAGCAATTTTTTTTGCTTCCTCTACAGTTAGATCCTCTCTATATTCTTCTTCAAGTAAACCATAAGCAACTGGTGAACCACTACCAGTTGTAACATATGATTTTTTTTCAACTGAACCAAACATATCGATGTTAAACAATGCAGGGCCTTCAGCATCATAACCACCAACCAAAATATCAGCCATGAATGGATAGCCTCTATTTTGATGAAAGATCAATGAGCAAAGTCTTGCAAGAGAATGAATTGAAATTGGACCCTGTTTTTCAACTCTGTGTAAATTAGAATGATAACGTAAAATATCAACAATGTTTTGGGCATCTGCAACTCCTCCAGCTAGAGTTAGGCCAGCATGTAAGTCAATTTTTTGAATTTTCATGGTATTATTATTTGCAATAAAATAGCCTGCACTGGCTCTCATATCGGCGCATAATACGACACCGTCTTTAGCCTTGATACCTACAGTGGTAGTCCCGTGCAGAATTTTTTCTTCAACATTATTTGACAAAAATACACCTATTAAGATAAAGTAACTGGCATCTCACCCTTTTAAATAACTTTTTGATCCCTTGAAATCATAAATAATGTCAAAAAATCAGGATCGCATGAAATCACATACAATGGAACTTCCAAGACAAATTGTTGTAGGTGAAAAAAATATTGGTGAGTTTGGAGGATTTCTTTATAATTTAACCAAACCAAAAAAAGTATCATTAATTTCAGGAAGTCATGTAAAGAAAATTCTTAAACAGAGAATTGAAAAATCATTAAGATCAAAAAAAATTAAATTTGTATGGCATACATCAATAGACAATCAGATTACCACATTAAACAAAATTGAGAAGGATGTAAAGAAAGACAAAAGCGATCTTGTAGCAGGTATTGGAGGAGGCCGTTCGGTAGATACAGCAAAGATGGTCTCTTTTAATCTAAAAATTCCATTTGTTAGTCTTCCAACTGCAGCATCACATGATGGGATGGCAAGCCCATTTGTTTCAGTAAAAAGCGATAAACCTCACTCAATTGTAACTACTGCTCCATTGGGAGTGTTTGTAGATATAGATATAATCAAAAAAGCTCCTTCTAGATTACTCTCAAGTGGATGTGGAGATCTAATTGCAAATATTATTGCAGTTAAGGATTGGCAATTAGGACGGGATAGAACAGGTGAATATTATGGAAGATACTCAGCTGATTTGGCAATGATGAGTGCCAAGATTGTAATGGAGAATTCGAGTCAATATTCTAAGAAAGGACTAGATGCAAGAGTAATTGTTGAAGCTTTGATCAGTGCTGGTGTTGCATCTTGTATTGCAGGAAGTAGCAGGCCATGTTCTGGAGCAGAACATCTATTTTCACATGCACTAGACAAAATTGCACCTGGAAAAGGATTGCACGGAGAAAAATGTGGATTAGGTTCAATTATGATTGCAAAACTTCAGGGGCAGGATTGGAAAAAAATTACAAAAACCCTCAAAGAGCTTGGAGTACCTACAACAGCGAAACAAATTGGATTAACAAAAGATCAGATAATAGATGCATTGGTTATTGCTCAAGGACTGAGGCCGGAAAGATATACTATTCTAAAAGAGGTAGAAATGACAGAAAAGAAAGCCTTGAATTTAGCAAAGAGTACTAAAGTAATTTAATTTAAGCAGTTTTTTCTTCAACAACTTTTTCTTTAGTTTCAGTTTTTTTCTCCTGAGTTTGTTTGTTGACATGGGTTTCAACAAAACTAACTTTTTCTAAAGTTGGAACAAATTTGAAAATATCTAATTGAATAAAATGTTTCATGATTTGTAAACCATCAGCCCGCAATATTTCTTCAGGAATTGATATGTTTACTTCTTTATCTTTTAAATCAAATGATATTTTTGAGTCTTCAACAGGCAATCTGTTTTTAAGAATTCCATCAATTTTATCACTTGGGGATTCAAGAGATTTTATTACATTAACATCAAAAAGAATTGTTTTTCCTGCATATCTATGGT
>JABDKK010000224.1 GCA_013002265.1 Candidatus Nitrosopumilus sp.
GATGTGTTGCACCAATACAAGTGCAGACTTGTCACCAGTTAGGATTTCACCCTTATCATCACAAAAAATACTTCTATCTCCGTCTCCATCAAATGCAATTCCAATGTTTGCATTGTTTTTGGTTACAGTCTTTGATAACTTTGATAGATTTTCTGGAGTTGGCTCTGATCCTCGTCCCGGAAATTTTCCATCAATCTCTTCATTGATTAGAATTGTTTCGCATTGCAACATATTACAAAATTCAGGTGCAGTAACTGCCTGTGCTCCATTTCCCAGATCTAAAACCACTTTGAAATGTTTTGATTCTATTAGTGTGGAATCTACTTGAGAGGAAATTCCCTTAAGATATGTCTCAATTGCTCTGTCTTCTTTGCCTGTAATTCCCCATTTTGGGGGACGTGTATTCCAATTTTTTTTAGAGTAGATATCCTCAATTACTAATTCATCCTCGCGTGAGATCTCTACTCCGTCTTTTGCTGCAGGTTTGATTCCATTATATTGAGGAGGATTGTGAGATGCTGTAATCATCATTCCACCAGAATATCCTAGTGTCTTTACTGCAAATTCCAAACACGGAGTAGGAACCAGTCCAGCAATATTGCAATCAATACCAATTGAATTTAGTGCAGATGTAATCACTTTACAAATAATAGGACTTGAATCTCGTCCATCATAACCAATCAGTATTGGACCTTTCTGAAAATATGTTCCAATAGCTAATGTCATATCATGAATGAATTCTAGTGTAAAATCTTCATCGAATACACCACGTATTCCATTTGTTCCAAAATATTTCGCCACAATATTGTGCAATAATAGATAAATTTGTGGTTATCTATTGTGCTACAATAGTTAAATGGATTACATTCATACCTAAGATCCCATGGTTGAGAAATGCTACCAGCTGTTTCTAAGTGGAATACGTACAGAAAAAACTAGGGAAAAATATGAGTATTATCTTCAAAGATTTCTCAAGGAAGCAAAGCTGAAGAATTTTACATCGTTAATTGAACTTGATGATGAAATTGTCCAGGATTTGTTGGAAAAATACATCATGATGCTCAGATCCAAGGGATTGAAAAGAAGTGGAGTAAGGCCAAAATCCCTGACAAGTACATAGATGCGTTCTGTGGTAGAACCAGTCCTGGAATAATAGCCAAACACTATACGGATTATTCCCCTGAAAAGCTAAGATTGCACTACAATCTAGTTGAACCACTGCTAATTCTAGGATAATCAATCCAGTCGATTCTACAATATCTCCAATACTAGAAAAACGGTAGATTAAAGCTGGATTCTACATTTTATTGCTAGGTTCTACGCGTAGACAATAGTATGTTCTACATATGGAAAATTATCTGCTATTTCCTTTTACTCCTAGCAAAAACAAGAGTTACTGATTCTACAAAAAGCTATTACTAGTAAAATTCTAAGACCTATTTTCCGCATTTTGTATTTCTTTGTAGCTTCTACAAATCCTATGGCTAATTCTGTACTACATTGTTTCGTAATCGTTACTTAGATTACGTAAAATCATACTAGCAATGATATGTTTCTTGTAATGCTTGATTTTCTACGAGCTTTTTCTACGTCTTTTTCAGTCCTTCTTGCAAAATATCATTCAAAACTTTTGAAAAGCTAACGGAACTTGAAGACTCTCTGATTTGTCTTGATTGTATCTCGCGTAGCTTCTTCACAAGTATATCATCGAGCATTATCGTGACACGTTTTCTCATACTGTATGATGCAGATTCATCCTATTATACCATAGAGGTATAAAATTATGATTTCAGATGTACTGGTGATAGAGTTATACAGTTAAACCTCATTTTTCTCTCATAGTACAGACAGAATACAGTAGAGTTATTTTCTACGTTGTACAAAAGTACATTCCATATCTTTTTCGTATGTATATTATCTGGCATACTTTAGGCATACGTTTTTCAAAAGTAGAGAAAGTAGAAAACTGTAGGCACTACTTTTTCGTAACTTCAATTTTTTCTATTTTTTGTTATTTTCTACATTTTTTCTACAGTGTAGAATTTCATGCCTATTTTCTGATTCTACTTTTTCGTAATCTGTACAGAGATTATGCAAAATCCTACGCATGATATCTATTCTATACTTTCAAATTTTTGACGATCTTTTTCTAGTGGTTCAAGCAAATTGTAGTGTTGGTGAAAGTGGAAAAAAGGAAAGTAACAAAAGACAAGTTTTGTATGTGCTGTAAATCAAAAGATAATCTCCAAGCTAGTATCAATCTCCTCACTGAACCAGCTCATCTTTGTAGTAGATGTATTTCAATTCCGTAT
>JABDKK010000010.1 GCA_013002265.1 Candidatus Nitrosopumilus sp.
CACCTGAAGAACCTCCCGGAACACGGTCTGTATTCCATGGATTTCTACTTGGGCCAAATGCACTAAACTCTGTGGTAAGGCCCATTGCAAATTCATCAAGATTAACTTTTCCTACAAAAATTGCATCTTGACTTTTTAGTTTGGAAATAACGGTTGCATCATATGGAGCAATAAAATTTTCCAACATTTTTGATGCACATGTTGTTTTACTGTCTTTAATGCAAATGTTGTCTTTGACTGAAATTGGCATTCCAAAACAGGAACCAACTTTTTTGCCAGATTTTATTTTCTTGTCAATCTCACGTGCTTGATCAATTGCTGAATGATTCACATCCAAAAATGCATGTAGCGAATCATCGATTTTTTGAATTCGTTCCAACGTGGCAGCAATAAAATCCTCAGCTGAGATATTTCCAGTTTTTACTTCATCGATATATTTTAAGGCAGAGATATTCAGATTCATGAGGACATCTTTGGTGCACGAACGTAGGTATCCTTATAGTGATTTAATTTTTCAATTAATTTGTCTTCAAATGGAATGAATTTGTCTTCTCGCAAATTTAAAATTGAAATTTCTTGCATTGAAATTTCTTCAGATTCTACTCCTGCAGAATCTAAAATATCAAAAAAATCAATCATTTTATGAACTTTGTCTACATATTCTTTATGATCATCGATGTTTATCTTCATTAATTTTGAAACACGCTCAATTTCTTCTTCAGTAACCATTCCTTTCTCACCTAAGGTGTTAGCCTATCAACATCTCTTGGATAAAATGTTACATCTCTAATATTTTCAGTTCCAGTAAGGGCCATTATCAAACGCTCCAATCCAATACCACATCCTGCGTGTGGGGGAACACCATAATCAAAAGCACCAAGATGATACTCAAATGCATCTATATTCATTCCCTTATTTTTCATTCTCTCAGATAACTCGTCACGTTTTTCAATTCTTGTACTTCCAGAAGACAATTCCAGATCACCGAACATCAAATCAAAAGATTCAGAAATTTTGGGATTTGATTTACTGTCCTTTACATAAAATGGTTTAGGAGCAAGTGGCCAATCTTTGATAAAATAAAATCCTTCAAGACCTATTTTTTTAAGATTGGAAGGGTACAAATCATCACCCCACTCAGTTTTTGCTCCTGCTTTTTGCATTTTATCAATTAATTCATCATAAGAGTAACGTGGAATTTTTTCAGGAATGTCAGGAATAATAAATTCAGCATCTACATTTTCTTTGGAATAATTATTAACGGCAAAAACAGAAAGTTTTATTATTTCTTCGATTCTATTCATGACATCATTATAATCTACAAATGCCTCTTCTAGATCAATTGATATGGCTTCAGATAAATGACGGTTTGTTCGTGAGGGTTCTGCTCTAAAAATAGGTGCAATCTCAAAGACCTTTTCAAAACTCATTGTCAGTTGTTCTTTGTAAAGTTGGGGACTCTGTGCCAAGAATGCTTCTTTATTATAGTAAAATATTGGAAATAAAGCAGCACCACCTTCAGTAGCAGTCGCAATCATTTTAGGGGTGTTGATTTCTACAAATTTTTCAGAATTGAAATAATCTCTAATAGATTTTAGAATCAAACTACGGGTTTTGAAAATATGCTGAAGTGCCGTACGTCTAAGATCAATAGGCCTAACCTCAAGTCTAGTATCAATATTCTTGACAGTTTTAGCAGTGGGTTCAAACGGAGGAATTTTTTCAACTTCAGAGAAAACTCTAAGCTCCATTGGAATAATTTCAAATCCACTAGGTGCTTTTTCTGAAGATTTAACTTTTCCAGTAATTGCAATTGAAGAATGTGCTTTTAGAGAGGATATTTTTTTACGAATATCATCAGGGCAGTCTCCTTTTTTTGCAACAATTGAGACATCACCATTTTTGTCACGCACTGTGGCAAATGTGATATTTCCATGCCCCCTAATTGTCAATACCCATCCCATTAGGGTTACAATGTCTCCATCCATTTCAGGGGTTATTTCATCAGAATAGCGAGATCTACGTAAATTTCCTAATTCAGTTTCAATCATAATTTACTTTACTCCATATTGCATGGTGTAATTAATTTTTATACACAATATTGCACTAACATGGTGATTTTCATAATGCTTATAGCCGGCAAAAAATCCACATCAAATCAGAATGGATATTCTCATGGGGTTAGTTATTGCTATGTTCATAATTACTGCAGTCTATGTGGGATTTCATGCTTCAGAAAAACCTGTAGAAGCAGGAGGACATGACATTTCATTGGAATTAGATATACTCAACCAAGGACCTGAAACAATTCAAATTCTAAAAATTAATGAATTTAAAAAAATAGTAATTTAGGATACAGCCGGATTTATATTAAATTACAAGATTAATCATAAAATCATGGCATTATCGGATAAAGAAAAAATGATTGCCATTATCTCAAATGGAATAGCAGTTTTTTCATTATTGCAAGAAAGAGAGGAATTACCAAAAAATACCACCATGTATGATTTTGTCTTAAAAGTAGTTCCAGACAATATCAAATCAGAATTAAACATTGAATTAATTGATGAAGTGTTTCAATATGTCTCATCTGCGCACAGTTCAAGAACATTTAATTCATAAAGTACAGAATATTATCAAAAATATATGATGACATCAGTTGCCACATTAGGATCTCATTGTTCACTTCAAGTTCTCAAAGGTGCCAAAGATGAAGGATTAAAAACAATTCTAGTGTGTGAGAAAAAACGTGAAAAACTATACAAGAGATTCCAGTTTATTGACCAATTAATTATTGTGGATTCATTCAAAGAAGTGCTAGATCAAAAATGCCAATCAGTTTTGGAACAAAACAATTCAGTATTGATTCCACATGGCACCCTCATTGCTCAAATGAGCTCTGAAGAAATTGAATCAATCAAAACTCCTGTATTTGGCAACAAGTGGATACTCAGATGGGAATCAGACAGAGAGATGAAAGAAAAACTGATGAGAGAGGCAAAACTCCCAATGCCAAAACCCGTTACAGAGCCGAAAGACATTAAGAAATTAGTTATCGTCAAAAGACAAGGGGCTGCAGGAGGTAAAGGATACTTT
>JABDKK010000050.1 GCA_013002265.1 Candidatus Nitrosopumilus sp.
CAATTACTGATTGGACATTTTTCCTTCCATGGTCTATAGTACTTTCCAGGCTCAGGAACATGAGGTTCTGAGCAGTTTTTACAGTACCAAATTGGGATTTCAGTACCATAAAACCTTCTTCTTGAAATTGGCCAGTCGATATTGATGGATTCCAGCCAATTCATCAGAATCTGCTTATGCATTGGCGGATGAAATTCTATTTCTTCTCCTAACCTCTTGATTTTTGGAATCGCTTCTTTTTGTTTTAGATAATATTCCTCCATTGGGATTATTTCAATTGGTGTTTTACTTCTCTCTGATACTGGAGTTCTATGAACAATATCTTCAGTTTTTTCTAGAAATCCTTTGGTTTCCAAATCTTCTATGATTTTTGTTCTTGCTTGTTTTGGTTTTAATCCCGTATATTCACCTGCAGCTTCAGTCATTCTTCCATCTAATCCTATTGCAACAATCTCTTCTAATTGCAATTCTCTAAATAATGCAACATCGTTTTGATCACCATAACTGCAAACCATTACGGCCCCTGATCCAAACTCTTGTTGTGCTGAATGATGGGTTCGTAATTCAACTTCAGCATTTGTAATTGGCACTGTAACTTTTTTCCCAATAAGTTGAGTGTATCTTTGATCTTCAGGATTTACAATAATTGTTCTACATGCACAAAGTAATTCTGGTCTTGTACTTGCAATAATTATTTCCTTACCTGCATCTTTTATTTTGAATTTCATATAGACTAGTTTTGTAGCTAAATCTTCGTAAGTAATTTCTGCATCTGCTATTGTAGTTCCTGAAACCCAATCATAATTGTTAGGTCTGTTTGCAAGATACACTTGGCCTTTTTTCCACAAATTGATGAAAGTTGATTGCGTTAGCGCTCTGTATTCTTCTGAATCTGTTCTGTAATAGTTTGAAAAATCCCCGCTAATTCCTAAATTTTTCATTATTAGAATCATTTCAGATTCAAGATCATCGAGTGCTTCTCTGCATAGCTTTAGAAATTGTCCTCTTTCTGTCTCTCTCATTCTAATTTTGTGTTTTTTTTCAGTGTAGAGTTCTACTGGGAGTCCATTTCTATCAATTCCAATAGGGAAATAGACATTTTTTCCTGCCATTCTTGCTGTTCGTGCAATCATATCAATTTGTGAATAATGTGCAGCAGCTCCAATATGCCAAGGCCTACCTGAAGGATATGGTGGTGGAGTATCTATTGTAAAGTTATCATCTGTTGGTGTAAAGTCATAAATTTTTTCTTCTTGCCATCGCTTTAGAATTTCCTTCTCTAACTTTGGATTCCATGCCTTTTCTGATATCTTTGGGTCCATTTCTAAACTATCTTGAAATATTTGAAATGATGTGGGAGCCTTTGTTATAGCCTTCATAGATGTAAACTCCAACGGCTTCAACATTTGAAGGCATTTTTGGTGCTAATAGTTTGATAATTTCACTAGAAAGATTCTCAACTGTTGCTTCTCCTTCTAATAGGTATGTTGTATTTTTTGGAACTTGTAATTCAAACATTCCCTTGGGTCCTTCAAATTGAATCAGATAATGAGAGTCGTCTTCTTTCTTTAGATATTTTTTATTAATGAAAAATTTATGATCAAATACATTTACAACTTCTTTGATAATTTTTTTTGCCTCACCAAAATCTAACAGTAAATTGTCTTTCATTTGTCCCACTAGCTCTACCATCACAGAAGATGTATGGCCGTGAAGAATGGAGCATTTCTCAACCAAAGGTAAGATGTGAGCATAATCAAATGAAAAAGAGGCATCTTCTAAAAATATAGAACCTGTTTGGGGTGCTTTATCATAAAATACGATGTCTTGCAATTCTTTAATTTGTGCAACATATTTTGCATGGCCTATTGCCATGACTTTGTCTTGAGGAAAATCTTCCTTGATTTGCTTATATTTTTCAATATCGTCATCATTATCAATTACTTCTATCAATCCCTTTTCTGTCTTAAAATCCACTCTAAGCTCATTTCCATTCTTTAACGTGATTTTGTGGTTGTATTGATATTCTACATCAAGAAAAGTAAGCATTTGAGATACTGTCAACTCTGTTCTAGTTTTAAGTAAATTTCTTTTTTTATCGATATATCTAAAATCTGAATCTAGAATTGAGGGACTTGTTGCCATTTGAAGTCATCTGACTTTGGATATAATATAAATTCTATAATGAATATGCCTAAAATTCTTAGTTATTATCTATGCCAAAGAATTTAGAATTTTAGCTAGATTGACATCATTTTTTGTGATTCCACCAGCATCGTGTGTTGTTAACTCCACTGTAATTTTGTTATACACGTTAAACCACTCAGGATGATGATTCATTTTTTCAATCTCCATAGCTGCTCTGGTCATAAAACCAAAAGCTTGATTGAAGCTTTCAAACTGAAATTCTTTGTGAAGTTTTTCATTTACAACACTCCAACCTTGTAAATTCTTTAATTCTTCCTTAATATCATTTTCAGATAATCTGATCATAATATTTATGAAATAATCTTAAATTAAAAGATTGATTCATTACCTTTCTATAGGATCTGAATTGTGAGGAATAATGAATGAAATGAATAAAAAATTACTTAAAAATATTGAAAATTCTATTTCAGAAACTGTTAACGAAAAAAAAATTGGCATTGCATTTTCTGGTGGTGTTGATAGTACATTAATTTCAAAAATCTGCCATGATATGGATTATGATATAACCCTTCTTACTATTGGCTTTCCAGACTCTCATGATATATTATTTGCAAAAGAAGTTAATGCCTTTTTGAAGTATCCTCATGAAATTTTAGAGATTGACTCAAAAACTTTTCCTAACATTACATCAAAAATTTACAAAACAATAAAGACTGAGAATCTATCATGGAATGAAAACTGTATTGCATTTTATTATGTTTCTAAACTGGCAAATAGTCTAGAACTTGATACTGTTGTTACTGCTAATGGGATTGATGAATTATTTTGCGGATACAATGCATACCGAGAAGCATTTTCTGGGGGTGAATCTCAAATACTTGAAGTAATGAATTCAAAATTAGATAATGAACTCAAAATGATGAAGGCTGTCAATCAAATTTCATCTGAGTTTGGAGTAAAAATACTTCAACCCCTGCTAACTACAAATTTTATTGAATATGCAAAAACCATTCCTATTTCTGAGAAGATTCGTGATTCTGAAGATTTGTACCGTAAACACATAATTCGAAAATTAGCCAGGCAAATCAAAGTTCCTGAAATTTCTTGTACAAAAAGAAAAAAGGCTTTACAATACGGTTCTAAAATTCACAAAGTATTACTAAAGACTAGATATACTTCTTAACTGTATTTTTTACTGATTTTTCTACATTCTTAATGATTGTAGGTGATGCACCAAGATGTTTCTCTGGAGAAAATATAGAATAAATTTCTTTATCAGTTAATTTTGAAGTAAATGCCTTGTCGTTTTTGATTGCGTCGATATATTGCATTCCCTTATCGTTTGCCTCAAAAGCTACTCTTTGAACATCTTTGTATGCAACAAATCTTGGCACTCCTTTTTTGATTAAGGCTTCTAAGACAAACTCTGCAAAAATCTGGCCCTTTGTGATGTATAGATTGTCTACAATTCTTTTCTCATTTACCATCAGATTTGATGTGATTCTAGTCATGGTTTCAAGCATCTCATCAACTAGTATGGATGCTGTTGGAATTACAAATCTCTCATTTGCTGAATTTGAAAGATCTCTTTCATGCCATAATGGAATGTTTTCAAATGCAACTGCAACTTGACTTCTAACTAATTTAGATAATGATGATACTCTCTCACTTTTGATTGGATTTCTTTTTACAGGAACTGCACTGCTACCCATTTGCCCCTTCTTGAATTGCTCAGCTACTTCTCCAATCTCTGTTCTCTGCAAGTTTCTAATCTCTACTGCAATTTTTTCTAATGTAGAACCAATTAGAGCAAGCTCAAATGCATATTCCGCATATCTTTCTCTTGGCACTACCTGTGTTGTTACCTCTGCAGGAAATAGTTTCAATTTCTTTGCTACCCTTTTTTGAACCTCAAGTGATTTTGCACCCATTAGAGAGCCAGTACCAACAACACCTAGTGTTTTGCAGATTAGAATTCTTTTCTTAATTTCTTCAATACGTTCAACATGTTTTGCCATCTCAGCTGCCCAATTCGCAAACTTTAATCCAAATGAAATAATGCTAGCATGTTGACCATGCGTTCTTCCTACTGCTGGAATATTTGCATACATAACTGATTTTTTTGCAAGGATTGATGCCATCTTTGCAACTTTTGGTTCAATAATTTCCAAAGCATCCCTCATCTGCATTGAATTACTGGTATCTACCAAGTCATTGCTGGTTAGACCATAGTGAATCCAAGGTCTTGCATTTTTCGAGCATTTTTCACTTAGTGATTCAACTAATGCTGCAGTGTCGTGATCACTTTTTGCTTCTAATTCTTTTATTCGCTTTGCTGTAATTTTTCCAGATGTTGCTGCCTTGTTGATTTCTTTGGCAATATTCTTTGAAATCATTCCTATCTCGCTTTGAGAAATTGCAGCTGCTCCCTCTATCTCTAATTGATAATCGATTTTCTTTTGTTCACTAAAGATTGCCATCATCTCTTTTGTGCCATAACGACCATTATCAATAGGTAAAATCGCCAATGCTTCTAGTCGTTATACATTAAAAATAAATCTACTCATACAACCTAATCAATCCTATCTCTTAATTGATGACAATCACAATTACAACCTTTTTGGCATTTCATACGCTTGCAATCTGAGCATATACTTTTTCTCCAATATGGTGCAGTATTCATCTAATACCTCTGGGTTAACTTGAATGTGCCCTTCTTAATTCTAATTAACATTATCAACAACAAGATTATCCAAATCCCTATTAAAATATAAAAAATGACACTAAGATCGGGCTTCTCTACAGCAACATCCTTTTGAATTTCTTGTGGTTGTTCAAATGGTGTAACATAAACAATTCCCAGAAAAATTGGAATAATTATCAATGCAATTACAGGAAAGACCATTTTATTTTCTAATTATAGGGGCTATAATTTTTATAAATTTTTGCTACAGAATGAAAATACATGTTTCGCATATCTTCCTCAGGACTAATTGCTAATAGATTCACAATATCAGTTGCAGTTATTATTCCAACTACTTGATCATTTTTCATAACCGGTAATTTTCTTAATCCTTTTTCATGCATTAGGTCTGCTGCAGTTCTAACTGTCTCATCAGAATTAATCGTGAGAACGGGTGAAGACATGATTTGCTTAACAGGCGTTGTGATTTGATATGCATGTGCTGCAACTTTAACTGAAAAATCCCGATCTGTAACAATTCCAACTGGCTTGCTCTTCTCCATTACTATCACAGCTCCAACTTTACCATCTTCCATCATTTTTGCTGCTTCATTTACTGTCATTGAGGAATCAACTGAAATTACTGATTTTGTCATAATATCTCCTATAGTGATACTTTTTGCATCTCTCATCTTACTTTATTATGTAAGATTGAATATTTGATAGTCTCCCAGAATATCAAAGTTGAAAATCATAACAGATAATCTCAATTTACTTTAATAGAAAAATTGATATCGTAATAATATGGCAATAAAAATTAAAAAAATTCTTGTTCCTTTAGACGGTTCAAAGAATTCCTTTCGTGGTCTTGATGTTGCTATTCATATGGCAAGACAATGTCAAGCTTCTGTTACTGGATTGTATGTATTGGGAATTACTAAACCAAGGCCAAATGATCCTATCTCTCCCCTTGAAAAAATACTATTAGAGAATGCAAGAAAAATTATGAAAAAATCAAAACTAATTGCTGCAAAAAGAGGAATTTTGTTCTTTGAAAAAGTATCTTACGGTGATGATGAAAAAAGAATTGTCGAGATTGCTGAGAAAAACAATTTTGATCTTATTGTGATTGGCTCTAGAGGAATGGGTGCTGCAAAAGAAATTTTTCTGGGAAGCACATCAAGTTACGTACTGCACAAATCCAAAAAACCTGTTCTAATAGTAAAGTAATCTTTTGCCAATTAATAGCGTGATTTTTTTACCGTAGCAACTTTCTTTTGTGATCTAGGGGTTTTTGTTTTTGCTTTAGCCTTACTTACTTTGCCCTCTTTTTTAAGAGGTTTACCGCTTCTTCGTGCGGCTCTTAAAGCAGTTGCTCTAATTTTTTGCTGCTCCTTTTGTTCTTCAATCTCTTTTTGAGTTAATTTTCTTCTTACCACGTATTATGAATTGATTTTATTATAGATAAATTAGATCATTGGTTTCACGTTTGGTTTTAAATTATTTAATTATCTGTTTTTACCAAATGCACCTTGATGATCAGTCAAACAACAACCACATTGTTTTGTATAACACTCATCAACTTTTTCATGACCACAAGAACCACAATGACAAAAGGATTCATTACTCATAGAAAAACTATCTTTTCGTAGATTTTAAAATTATCTTAGATTATCAATTATCAAACCATGATTTCAATCTTGCATTTTCTATTGCTTTATGCCTGTGTCTTGTAAAACCCACTCTAGAGCTTTGAAATAACCTTGTTTGAAATTCTTTTCATCAATTTTCCAATCAGGATTTGCTCTTAATTCTGCAAGTAATTGATTTGCTTTTTGAGTAATTGTTCTCTCATCTAACATGCATGTTGATTATTTTCAATTAATTTAAAATTATTTTCTAAAGTCTTCTGATGATTTAAATTGGATTGAAAGTAAATTTTACCGATACTTATGTCCGATATCACTCCAAAAAAAATTGGAGAAAATCAATACCAAATTGATGCTGATTCCAATTTAGGGATGAAAGTTCCTGTAAGAATATTTGCTGATGAACCACTATTACAGAAAATGCTCACTGATAGAACCATTATGCAGGCACGAAATGTATCATCGATTCCAGGTATAGTTGGACATAGTGTTGTATTGCCTGATGGACACGAGGGCTATGGTTTTCCTGTAGGTGGAGTTGCAGCAATGGATGCTGAAGAAGGAATGATTAGTCCCGGTGGAGTCGGATATGATATTAATTGCGGCGTAAGATTAATTCGCTCAAATTTAACAGAGCAAACAGTTCGCTCAAAACTAAAAGAACTTGTATCTGATCTTTTTAGTTCAATTCCCTCAGGAGTTGGCTCAAAAGGTGCAGTTAAACTCAGTCATTCAGAACTTGATGAAGTATTAGTTAGAGGAGTCAAGTGGGCAATTGATAATGGATATGGTTCTACTAATGATTCTGATGTTTGCGAAGAAAATGGCAATATTCAAAATGCTGATCCAAACAAAGTTTCTGATAAAGCTCGAAAGAGGGGTGCACCACAACTTGGTAGTCTAGGATCTGGCAATCACTTCCTAGAAGTTCAAAAAGTTGCAGAAATTCATGACGAGGAAGCAGCTAAAAGAATGGGAATTAAAGAAGGAACAATTACAATTTTAATTCATTGTGGTTCGCGTGGGTTTGGACATCAAGTGTGCAGTGATTACCTTAGGGTTTCAGAACAGTCTATGGAAAAATACAACATTAACTTACCTGATAGAGAACTAGCATGTGTTCCAAATACTTCTGAGGAGGGCGAATCCTATAGAAAAGCAATGTTCTCTGCTCTGAATTTTGCATGGAGTAATAGACAAATGATTACCCACTGGACAAGAAAATCTTTTCAACGTGTATTTAATCAATCAGAAGCAGATCTTGAAATGAATTTAGTTTATGATGTTGCTCATAATATTGCTAAAGTTGAAAAACACAAAGTCGATGGAAAAGAAAGAAAACTTGTGGTTCACAGAAAAGGAGCAACAAGGGCATTTCCTGCAAATCGAGATGAAGTTCCAACAAAATATCGTGATTTGGGTCAGCCTGTACTAGTTCCAGGATCTATGGGCACTGCCAGTTGGATTTTACTTGGTCAGCCAAATTCCATGAATTTGAGTTTTGGCTCAACTGCACACGGGGCAGGAAGAACAATGTCTCGCTCTAAGGCCAGACGAAATTACACTGAAAATGACGTTAAAAAATCTCTATATGACAAGGGGATATTTATCAAAGCATTGACTAGAGATGGGGTTGTGGAAGAGACTCCTCAGGCATACAAAGATGTTGATGCGGTAGTTAATGTTTCTCATAATCTAGGAATTGCAACCAAAGTTGCCAAATTGGTTCCAATAGGTGTGATTAAGGGTTGAGCGAAGAAGATTCAGAACTAGAAAGACTAAAAGCAAAAAGACTAGCTGAGATGCAAAAAAATATCTCTTCAAGAAAAGAGATTACTCAAACCAAAGAAATATCTAAAGAAAAACCGAAAGAAAATCCTAGAGATTATCTGGTAAATAAATTGGGATTTAGAGGATTAGAAGTTTTAGAAAATGCTGAATCACAATTTCCTAACGAAACTAAAATGATTGTAGGAAAATTGGCCGAATTGATAAAATCTGGTGAAATTGATGAAATAATAGATGGTGGAAAATTATTAACATTGTTTAGATCAATTGGATTAAGTGTAAGGATGCAAACTAAGATTAATGTTGAACAAGATGGCAAATTTGTTTCCTTGAGTGACAAACTTAGTTCTCGTACTTCTGATGATGGAGAATAATTATGAATATTGTTTTAGAAGTTGGATGTAAAAATTATGACGATGATTTACTATCCATTAAAAAAGCACTTTCTCACATGGAAAGTTTAGTTGGTGGATACAACGGATATGTCCTCAGTGAACCTACTTCAAAGTTTGGGTGGACATTTTTCAAATTAACCTTCAAACCTAATTTACAACAAGGAATAGAAGAGAAATTTTCTGACATGATTTTAAAATATAAAGAAAACGATCAACAACATAAATTTGCCAAATTCATTGAGGACTATTTCAATTCTAAAAGTTGTGACTTGAAAATAAAAATAGTCGACTAGACTCTTCTTCCTCTTTTTCCACCTTTCTTTCTGGTGGTATCATGAGGTATAGGTGTAACATCATCTATTCTTCCAATTTTAAATCCGCCTCTTGCTAGTGCTCTAATTGCTGCTTGTGCACCTGGTCCTGGAACTCTAGAACCGACTCCCCCTACAGCTCTAACCCTAATATGAAACCCCGTGAAACCCTTGGTTCTTGCAGATTCAACTACTGCATTTGCTGCTTTCATAGCTGCAAATGGTGATGATTCGTATCTATCGGCGTTAACATGAATTCCACCAGAACTAATAGCAACTGTTTCAGCACCTGTAAGATCGGTCATGTGAATAATTGTATTATTATAACTACTGTAAATATGAGCAATTCCCCATTTGTCAGGACCTTCTTTTTTGGTTTCAGGTTGGGCTTTTGCTTCCACTTCTGCCTCAGATTTTACTTCCTTGACTGTTTCCTCTTCCTCAACTGGGACTTCCTCTATTTTGGCTTCAGTTTCTGACAATGTCTACTCAGACCTTAAAGGGTTTAAAAAACATTGATTTTTCCAGCCTTCGTTAATTTGGTCACTTGTAGAAAACACTGATGATTATTCATATACGAGATTACGTATTTTGAATTAATGGCATCCATTCTTTTTTTGGCAATTGGTATAGCAATTGCATCTGCTTTGTTAGGTTCAATGGCATTTTCTTTCCTTACTCTTGAAAACAAATCTGTTTTAACTCCTCTGGAAAAAAGATGCCAAGAAATTGCAAACGAAGGGTATAGAATCCATTCAATTTATCCTGATTCAAATCCTGACGAACTTCCAGAAAATGATTTTAATCGCTTGATGTATCTTGATGATCTATGGATAAAAGAATGTGTTTCTGTTCTGCCAGCCGACTCTATATTTAACATTGTAAATAATGTGAAGCGAGAATATTCATACGGAGAATAGTTTTCAAAAATGCTTCCAGCCCAAATCTCTTAGCCTTACCATCTTGGTGTCTTCTTTAAAATAAACACCACTTCCATTTGTTACATAACCAATTTCAACAATTTGTGTTCCAAGTAGAGTTGCATTTTTCTTAACTGCCCTTCGATATTTTGGATTTATTGTAAATACAAATTCATATTCTTCTCCCCCATGAAAGACCAATTTTTTTACATCTGATTTTTGAGCTTTTGCATAAGATTCCAAATCCTTTGTGGAAGGAATATTTTTAATGACGAATTTGTTCTTACTCTGTTTTGACATCTCATTTAAGGTCGTTGATAGACCATCACTAGAATCCATAGATGATGAAAAATATTTTTTATTTTTTAATCCAAACTCTATGTTTACTTTGGGATTTAGAATAGATTTGACTGCTTTTTTATGGAATTTTCCCTGGATCTTCTTCTTTCCAAGCAATATTTCCAATCCTGCAGCAGTATATCCAAATGGTCCTGTTACAAATATCAAATCACCTTTTTTTGAGCCATTTCTTCTAACAATTGCATTTGATTCACCAAAAATGCAAACATTAAACACAAATTCATCACCTGCATTTGTATCTCCGCCTAGAATTTTAATTCCAAATTCATCGCAAGCTGATTTGAAGCCTTTTGCAATCTGGTCAATTTTTGAGCGCGTAATTGTCTTTGGTAGATTTATTGATACAATTCCATATTGAGGTCTTACTCCTTTTGAGGCAAAATCGCTTAAACATGCAACAATGCTTTTTCTTGCTGCATCTCTTAATCTCATTTTAGGAGGAATGTCTGTGCTCTCAACTAGAGCGTCTACTTTAGAAATAATCTTGGTTTTACCTAGAGTAAAAATTTCTACATCTTCAGAAATGAATTTCTTATTTCCTAATTTCTTTTGAATAATTTGGATTATTGAATCCTCATCTAATTTTTTCATAACTTTGTTTCACCAGTTCTAATGTGTCCTTGACAATTTTTTCACATCGTTCTTTATCATTTGATTCTGCTGAAACTCTAATAATGTCTTCAGTATTTGATTTTCTAATTAATACCCAACTATCTTCATCAATTATTCCTTTTACTCCATCCATAGTTATAATGTCTGAATACTCTTTTGAAAATCTATTTTTGATTTCTTCAATAACACTGTCATGAAATTTTGAATCTATTTTTATTATATCCCTAATTTGACTATATCCTTCCATAAATTTTAAAATTTCATCAAAATTTGAATTTTCAAGCATTGAGGCAATTAAACCGCTGGTAAGTATTCCATCCCTACAAAAATTAAATTCTGGCAAGATGAAACCCCCGCTACTTCCTTCTCC
>JABDKK010000052.1 GCA_013002265.1 Candidatus Nitrosopumilus sp.
CCCATAAGCTGCATAGACTCTATGAAAGTGATTTTTCTGAAATGTTGGAACTATGCCATACAAAAATAACACGAATCCTCCGACTACACCTAATACAAAACCAAAGTCTTCACGTAACCAAAGCCAAATTAGATATCCTCCACCAATCTCACAAAGACCAGCTAGAAAGAACAGCAGAACTGAAGTAAAGTAATTCTTTGATTTTTCACCCAATGTGGTACAAAAATGGAATAAAGATTCCACATTATAACTACTTTAGACTGCAAGAATAAAAGCAACATTTCATTCTTGACTATTACTAGCTAAACAACATTTGTCGTGTAGTATAGTCAAAAATCATGCCTAAAGTCTTGCTTAGTCTTTAAAAAAATAGACGTTAGAAAGATAAGTAATCAAAGCATAATTTTATTGTGAAAATTTCAAAAATTATCTTATATGACGAGCCCACAGTTCCCGAAATCAGAATAGACAAACTAAAAAAATTTCTCAAAGATTCTTTTCCAATTAGCATTGAATCAAGGGGAAATTTCTTTGAATTATTAGATGGTAAAACATGTCAAAATATTGCAAAAACTAGAATTTTGGATTTGAAAAAACCTTTCTCGTCACACAGTCCAACAAATAATGACGTCTTGATTGAAAGTGAAAACAAAGACATGTCAAATTTAGATGAGATGGTACTCTATGATGGTTATGAGCTGCAAAAAGCAATATCAGAAAAAATTCCTAAAAATGAAATCAATCTTGATACATTACACATTATTTTTACAAACAAATTAACATGCACGTTTGATGATAATGATTTTAGATATCATGCCAGAGCCTTAATTAGCTCAAATCCTTCAATAATATCAACAACTGGAATTATCGAAGCCCCAGCTAAACCAAAAAAATACTATGTGGATTTAATGACTAATTTTTCAAAAGATAAGATAAAAGAAATAAAGGAAAAGTACAAAGGGGAGTTTCTAGAATATCATGATTCGCGTTTATCAGAAATTATTGAAGGATATTTAATTCAAGCAATATTCTATTATGAAACAGGCGAGGCATTCTGTGAGCATAACAACTGCAGACTGTTTAATTCCCATTGGCAAAAAGATCTTTTGTTCACTCAAATTGAAAACAAACAGTTTTGCAAAAAACATAAAGTTATTCTAAAAGAGTTACAAAACTAAATGTCTACAGATTCAATGTCTTTTCGAATTTTTTTAGCAGATTCTGCCAACAAGGCTGATTCATCTTGATCTAGAATGATTTTTTCAATTTCAACTATTCCATTTTGATTAATTTTTACTGGAACGCCCATTGCCACATTTGCTTCTCCATATTCTCCTCCTAATACTAGAGAAGCAGGAATTCTTAGTTCACGATTATGTTTTATTGCAGATAGGACATCATAGGCATTTTTAGCAATTCCAAATTGAGATCTACTCTTGAAATTTCTTAATTGTAGCCAATAGTTGCGTACATTACTAGTAAGAGATGCTTTTTCATAATCATCAACCATATCCATCAAATTACGACCATCCACTCGAACCCCAGAAAAGATAGGAACCATAGAATCACCATGTTCTCCAAGCACCAGAGCCCCATCAATTGATGATTGAGGAACAGAAAATTTTTCTGAAATAAAATAACGAAAACGGCTTGTATCAAGACTAGACGCAATCCCAATAACATGAAATCTTGAAAACCTAGATTCTTTTTGAAAAAAATAGGTCAGAACATCCAGAGGGTTTGAAATCATAAGAACTATTGCAGATGGACAAAACTCTTTAACATTTTTTGCAATTTCTTTAATCATGTTTACTTGGGACTGGATATTTTCAGTACGGGATTTTTGATACCCATCAGCACTAGCAGTAATTACAACAATATCTGAACCCACCAATTTTGAATAATCAGAGGTGCCACGAATAGAAAATTTTGAACTACCTGGAATTGAATTAGATATATCCAAAGATTCACCAATTGCCTTTTCTTCTGTTCTATTAACCAAAATTACATCATCAATTTCATTTGACATGCAGAGAAATGCAATAGAGGAACCTACCCGTCCACTGCCAACAATTGAAATCAATTCAACCACATTACTTATTTTACAATAAGTATAGGGGATTTAGTTTTTTGGGATACACCATTTGCAACACTGCCCAAGAGAAGTTTGTCAAAACCGCCTCTTCCATGAGACCCAATCACAATAAGATCATGCTTTCTAGATTTTGCAAAAACTACAATATCATTTACAACTGATTGGGATTTTATAATGTGAGATTTTACAGAAATATTATTTTTTTCAGCAATAGATTCTAATTGTTCAATATGTTTTTTGGCAGCCTTATTTTGTTTTTTTATCAATTCAGCATCAGCCCTGGAATCATAAAACTTGTGATGCCAAGCATCACCTTCAAGGCATGTCAGAACAGTCACTTTAGAATCATATTTTTTTGCAATATCCAAGGCCATTTTAAAGGCACGAGTAGATTGACTTGATAGATCAAAGGGCACGAGAATATTCTGAAACAATTTTAAAATTCTCCTTTTTTACGAATACTGTCTCTTTGACGTTTGTTATCTTCTTGGAACAACTCTCGCTCTATTTTTCTGCATAATTCATCTGATATTTTAAAGATATCCCATCCAGATTCTGTAAAAATTAGGCGACGTTTTGCAGTATTAAGATTAGCAGTTACATCATAATTGGTTCTCTCACCTTCGGTATTTTGAGTCTCTACAGAAATTTTGGCCTCTATAATATTTGGAATTGTTTTTTGAGCTTTCTCCAAAGTTGCACCTATTTTTGACATCAAATATTCACTAGAAGGTTCATCACGAGATAACCCAATCACATACAAGGGAATTTTGTCACTCATATCAAAAATATATCCAAATATAATTAAAAAGTAACACAGCAATTACCAAACATGATTTTCAACGATGGGATTACTAATGATGTATTTATCAGGTAGGAATATAGAATTTTTATGGATTTTAAAAGTTTAAAAATTTCAGAACTCGTAACAGCACCAATCACCGTAGGTCCTAACACAACACTTTTGAAAACACGTGAGATTTTATTAAAAAACAAAGTAAAGCGAGTAGTAATTATAGAAAAAAAGAAACCGATTGGAGTGATTACAGAAAAGGACATTGCAAAAAAAATTTACGAGTTAGGTACAGCACCTATCAAATCAGTTAAAGCAAAAAATTTCATCCCAAAAAGATTATTCACATTAACCAGAGATAGCTCAGTACAAGAATGTGCAAAAATGATGAAAAAGCACAGGATTAGTCTAGTAATTATAGTAAATCAAGATAAAACATTAGAAGGAATTGTAACTGAGACAGATCTTGCAAGAATTTTCCTAACAAAAAAACTTGAATCAATCAAGGTTTCCAAATTAATGCAAACAAAATTAATCACAGCAGAGCCTAGCGATCCAGTCCTTTTGGTTGAAAACTTACTTCTAAAATATGGAATTTCAAGGGTAATTATCAAGAGAAATCAAAAGCCAGTGGGAATTATCACCTTTAGAGACTTTGTACCTGCAAAAATCCCACAGTGGATAGCAGATTCAGCTGATCCTAGAGAAGTACAAGAGTACAAATTCAAAAAGGGACTTGAAGAGTCTCATGGGAATCAGATGAGTTATCTATTTCCTTTTAATGCAACAGATATCATGTCAACTAATCCAATCACCATAGAGTCAGAGGGCGAAATAAAAAAAGCAGTAACGTTAATGATGAAGCACAACATTAGCGGACTTCCAGTTGTAAAAAATTCAAAACTAGTCGGAATCCTAACAAAATCAGATATAGTAAAAGAATTAGCTGAATAATCTTATTTTACAATCAAGATAGAGCATGAAGAAGATTGTGATAGTTTGTTTGAAACACTTCCCAAGAAAAATCGACTAACAGATCCTAATCCTTTATTTCCAACAACAATCAAATCACATTTCTCATTTTTTGCAGCTTTATCTATTTCATGAGCAATATTTCCTTCTTTAATTATGGATTTTGCCGAAATTCCTTTTTTTGAGAGAATTTCATTGGCATGATCAATTGTTTTTTTTCCAAACTTCCTTAAAATTTCAAGATACTCTTTGCGGTCAAGAAAATTTATGGGAACTGTTTTTTCAACCACGTAAATCAAAACAAGTTTTGAATTAAATGAATTTACAACATCACAGGCTCGCTCTAATGCCTTGATGGAGTATTTTGATCCATCAAGTGGTACAAGAATTTTTTTAAAAGAATTTTTAGACAATCTTTTCATTTAACAACCAATACTGGCTTTTTAGATTTATGCAAAACATGATTGGACACACTTCCCAAGAAAAATTCTTTTGCAGAACCTCTTCCTCTTGCTCCAATTACAACAAGATCAATTCCGTTTCTTGGATTATTTGAAAATTTGGCAATGTCATATCCAGGATCGCCAGCTATTACTTTACCAATAAGTGAAATTCCTTTCTTTGCAGCCCGGACTTTTGCTTGCTGAATGATTTTCTTAATTTCTTTCATGGAATTAAAATCTAAAAATCCAAGTGGATGAAGAGCATAAACCCCTGGCACAGACTTTACTGCCAGTCCTGTAATTGTTCCATTGGATTGCCTTGCAATATGGATAGCCATATCA
>JABDKK010000118.1 GCA_013002265.1 Candidatus Nitrosopumilus sp.
TCCAGTGGAATAGGTCCAAGAAACTCATATTGAAGAATTTGTATGCTCAATGAAGGTCTTTTTGAGTACTTTCTTTTCTTTTTTTCTCAAAAAAACCTCTAGTTCCAGAATTCTGATCGCAAAATCTCAACTTGAAAAGATTAAATTCGAGAGTTATGGGTTTTTTGTAAATGAAAGAGCCACATAATCATGCCAAAGTAGGTTATTCCATGATTGTAGTGGCTGCTAGTTTGACTGCAGTCGCATTACTTGCACTTGCAATAGGCGAGGATGTTCTTTTTTCAGACAATATGCAAAGAGACAACACATTACATTTCAACGAATGCAAGGCAAACAACTTTGAAGATGAGAGTTGCAAAAAGTATCTAGACAGAATTAACAACAAAATTTCTGGCGTTTATGTAGATATTGAAGAATAAAACTAGAATCCGTTAGCAAAGTCTTCAATCATGTTTTTGTTTTTGGTTAGTCTATTCATTGCAAAAAATGCGCCTCCAACTATTCCTGCTTGGTAAAAAGTATACAAAAAGACACCTGAAGATGTGGGATCAGACTTTGTAAAACTCAAGGCAAGCATTGTAAAGAAGACAAAGGTTCCAACAAAAGTTACCAATCTGTTTAGGAATCCAGTATTCATTCCAACAATTCTTTTTGTGGCACCCGCCATCAAGGTAATACTAGTAATAATTAGAAATGTTGCACCACCATTGGCAGTGACAAATTCATTTAACCATAACAACAAACCATCATCTAGAATTGAAACATCAGGCATTATACTTCCACCATTAATTGCAAAATTTACAGAGCTAAACATCCCACCAATTACAAAAAAGAATAGGAAAATTTTTGTTATAGATCTTTTAAAGGAGCTTCGGGTTTCAGAAGGATTAACTGCTCGCTCTGTAATACGAACTCCATAAAGAAATCCAATTGCCATGGCCGGGGCAAACATGATATTAATCAAAATTGGAGATTCTTTGTTTAGTGCCTCAATCTGAGGATGAAATATTAGAAACAGCATTACTGCAATCAAGGCTGCAGATGAAAACAGTATCAGGCCAAGATACTTGTGGCCGTGTGATTCATCAGCATAATTCCAATTATACACTTTGAAGCATCAAGATATGCTCATTAAAGATCAAATCGAAAAATCATTTGGTCAAATTATCAATTCTGTTTACCCTTTTTAATCACAGAGTCAAAGAACAGTCATGAAGATAGCAAACATACCAATCATTGCAGGCACAATAATAGGGATTTTTGGAATAGTTTTTCATCTTCAAGGTTATGCAGTGGTAGGTCCTGAGTCATCCTTTATGTATTCAAATCCAGACTGGATTACCTACGGAATGCAGATTGCAATTGTAGGAGCAATAATTATTGCAGGAGGAATTGGAATGAGTTTTTACAAAAAAGACTAGTTTGTAACACGCAGTGTGATTGTGCTTCTGATTTTTCTAGTTTTCTCACCTTTGAGGTATTATTTGATTCATTTTGGATGATGTTTCTGTGAGAAACTCTGCTACAACATCATAGGTGTTACAAGTAATAAGACAATTTTTAACTTCAGGTATTTCTTTTAATTTGGAATAGTTTTTTTCTCCCAACTTCGCAGCTAATCAACAGGTATGCTTTTTGCATCTAAAAAGATTTGTAAAAACACCGACTTAAAGACGTCTAAGAAATATTTTTTTTAAAATCAGATCTTAGAAACCTGCAAGAATTGGATCCTTAGGTTTCATAATCTCCCTAAGTAAAATAGTTGCAAACGATCCCCTAGATAATGAAAACTCTACAGTGTTATCATGAGAAGAATAATCAGAGACTTGGATTGCTGCCTGTCTGAATCCACCTTCACTGCTGACCTCTTGCATCTCTTTAATGTAGAAGTCTTTTGGAGTGATCTCTTCTTGGTCCAATACCTTTGAAATTTGATAATCAAATCTTGTTTTTTTGTAGTAGGAATATCCAACAAATGGTAATGCCAAATTCTGATCCATTCCTTTGACATATTTTCCAATAATTCCATTAAAATCAAAACAGACATCACCTTGCTGAGCCTCAAAAAGATTCTCTCCATCCTCAAAGGCCAAACTCAGAGACTTGTTGAAAATAAAAGACTGGTAAGCCTGGATGTAAAATCTTCTCAGAGATAATGGAATTGAGCGAATTGCTTTGGAGTAATCATCAGTTGCAATCATCTCTTTTAAAACCATTCTTTCAATATCCATCTGCTTTGGAACCAGATCAAAATACTTTGCATAGTTTTCTTTGTCTTGTAGTTTTTCTCGGATTTCATTATTTTCTTCAGAGTCATGATTAGACGTAAAGCAGAGAATCAAATCAACTGCCTTTTTGAAATTTTTCTGCAAAATAGCCTTGCCAATAAGATGAGTTACTGCTCTTTTAGAGCCAAATCTCTGATAACCATAAAAATTTAGAATTTTTTCATACTCTGTAAAATCAGATAATCCATCTGAGCAATTAGTAATTTTTATTTTAAAGTGATTTCCAATCATGTCTTTTTTTGTTAATGGTTTTTTTACATATCCTATTTTTCTAACAGAGTATTTTTCAGATGAATAATCATCAATTGCTCTTCCCTTATTTCCTGAACAAACATACTGTTCAGTTACTGCAGATGCATCTTTGAGTCCAAGTGATTTTAGACGGATTCCTCTTTTTCTAAACAAATCAGAGAGGGCATGGTTTGTATCGATTCTTTTTTTTCGTAGTTTGTAAACGGCATAACCATTATCATTACTGATTACTTTGAGGGATTTTGCAGAAATTATTTCAGATACCTCAAAGTCTTCAGGTGAATCTCTAATTTTTCCACCAATACCATCAAAATTCGCACTATAAACTAGAATTCCGATTTGTGAATCTATGTCAGGGATCACTCTATTGTCACTGTAATGAATTTGCTAATAGCAACATCAGATAATTGAGCACCAACTAGAATTTTGTATGTTCCCGGAATTGCATCTTCAGTTACAGAGATTGTTGTATTGATTGGTCTTGGATCATCAAAGTTTAACTGAAATGACTTGGAAGTTCCATGATCAGGTTCTATTTCTAAAAAGTCATGAGTAGGAGACATGATTAGAGATACACCAAACAAGTCACCTTGTGACTTTGGTGAGACTATGAAGTTAAAGTGCTGAGAATCACCCGGAGACAAAGTAACGGTATTTGATTCTAGTTGAATCTCAAGGGGCAATGGGATGCTAGTATCAACTACACCAATGTTGTTTTCAACCCATTCTGTAAACCAGATTTTGTGTCCATCAACTGTAAAATCAAAGACTTGAGCTAATCCGCAATCAGATAGCATCATTCCAGTTCCAAGATCACAGTCTGCCCAATATGGATTCTTTGAAGGGATGTGATATTCTACCAGAGATTGAGATTTTGGATCCATAACAGAGATGTTATTTGCAGTTTGAGCGTTGAATATTATTCGTCCTTGCTCATCAGATTCCATCCAGTAGGGTCTTGAGATAAGAGATTTGACCACTCCAGTTTGATTTCCATAAGTACTCAGTAATGGATCTGCAGTAGTGTATTGGGTATATTTCTCAGTAGCAGGATCAAAATTAAAGAATGATGATGAGGTAGTATCAGCAAGCCATATTGTTCCATCACTAGACACTACTGCTCCATTT
>JABDKK010000132.1 GCA_013002265.1 Candidatus Nitrosopumilus sp.
GGTCCGTGGCTTGTAGCATGGTGGATAATTTCTACAATTATCATTACTGGTATGGCTTTGATGATTATTCGATACAAAAAATATCTGTCTCCCTACAAAGGGGAAAAAAATATTGAGGTTCCTCCTAGAATCACATTAGTTACAGCAATTATTATTGGCGCTTTAATCTCATTCTTATTTTTCTTACTTGATTCTGTTATTGGATTGTTTGTTAAAGCCGGAACTGCAACTGATGTTGAGGCAATTTATCAGGCAGCAATTGTTGGAGATTTTACTCCATTAGGAATTAGCATTATCTTTTCAATAATTGCAGGATTCATCATTGTTGGAGTTGCAGGTAAGACATCAAAAGTAAAAGAGATTACAAAAGATATTGGGTTGCAGGATATTACAAAAATTTCAAAAATACTAAACAAAACAGTGACTCAAAAAGTATCCTTGGTTGACACCATTGGACAAAGCCCTGGTGCACTTATTCATGTTGGCGAACAAAGAGTAGAAAATGTTCGAATTGATATGATTGAATATGATGGTCAGGAAATTATTGAAAAAACTGATGTACAAATTGAAGAATGTTTAGAGTCCAAGGATAAACCAAATGTTTCATGGATTAATGTTATTGGTATACATGATCCAAAAATTATTGAAGCGTTTGGAAATAGTTTTGAAATCCACCCTCTTCATCAGGCAAACATTATGAATACCGAATTAAGACCTTCGATTGAAGTTTCAGACAAATACATCATGGTTATGCTAAAAATGCCTCATTACATTTCTGAAACAGGAAAACTTGAATTAGAACAAATTTCCATAATTATCGCAAAAGATCATGTGGTAACTTTTCAAGAAATTGAGGCTGATTTTTTTGATCAAATTAGAAAGCGAATCCGAAATAAAACAGGCACAATTAGGAATCAAAAGAGTGATTATCTTGCCTATGCGATTATTGATGCCATAATTGATAGTTACTTCCTGGTTATAGAGAAAATAGGCGATATTACAGAAGAATTAGAGGATGAATTGATGCAAAACCCTACCGCTGAAACTATGCAAACAATTCAAACATTAAAGCGACGAATGATATCTTTAAGAAAATCTATATGGCCTGCTCGTGAAATAATTGATTTTCTAGGACGTGATTCTACAACACTAATTTCAAAAAATACTCGAACTTATTTGCGTGATGTTTACAACCATGTAATTCAGGTTATGGATACTATAGAAGGACTTCGAGATGTGATTGGCGGCATGCTTGATACCTATCTCTCAAGTGTTAGTAACCGCATGAATGAAGTAATGAAGACACTAACCATCATTGCAGCTATTTTCATACCAATTACATTCATAGCTGGAATCTATGGTACGAATTTTATTTATGTTCCAGAATTACAATGGGAGTACAGTTATTTTGCAATGTTGACTGCTATGGGTATTATTACTGGAATAATGCTGATGTGGTTCAAACGAAAGAAATGGCTCTAGGTCATCTATTTCTTAATAGATCATTAGAAAACTTTATCGGAAAATTAAAGTTTGATCATAGTTTTAAATGATTTTAAAAAATCAAATAAAACTGTTTTAAACTAGACAATTTAAAGAATGAATGCTACGTGGCCAATAAAATAATTCAACGAGCATATGAAATTTTAGAGGGAACAAATAATGACAAACTTACAAAGACATTTCAAATTTTCATTATTACTTTAATTGCAGTAAATGTGCTGGTCGTAATTGTTGAAACAGAAGAATCTGTTTTAGATGAATATGGGTATCTGTTCACTCCTTTTGAGATCTTCTCTGTAATTGTTTTTACTGTTGAATATATTGGAAGAATAGTTGTTTACAAATTAAATCCTAAATATAATAATTCCAAGTACGGATTGGCCAGAATGCTTGTCTCTCCTATGATGCTAGTTGATTTAGCTGCAATATTGCCATTCTTCTTACCATTTATTGTTGTAGATACTAGATTCATTAGAATAATTCGACTATTGAGACTGTTTAGGTTATTCAAACTATCTAGATATTCTGAACCAATGCAAACTCTTGGTACAGTATTCAAATCAAAAGCAGGTGATTTGGCAGTGGCATTTTTTATTCTCTTCATTGTGCTTATTTTTGCATCAAGTTTGATGTATCATGCAGAGCATGCAGCGCAACCTGATGTCTTTTCTAGTATACCTGCATCAATGTGGTGGGGTATAGTGACACTTACCACAATTGGTTATGGTGATGTCTATCCTGTTACCATACCTGGTAAATTAATTGCAGCTGGTGTTGCAGTGATTGGAATTGCTGTTTATGCTATTCCTACTGGAATAATGGCTTCAGCCTTTACCGAAGAATTAAGAAATAAAAGAGAACAAAAAAGCAATACTTGTCC
>JABDKK010000190.1 GCA_013002265.1 Candidatus Nitrosopumilus sp.
GGACTGTTAATGGCAGGAAATTCATTTGAATATTCTCCAGATACAGTTGGTGAAATCAATTACTTCTGTATGGTACATCCTTGGATGCAAGGTTTGATTGTAGTACAAGAAGTTGAAGCAGAAGAAGGTGGCATGGCTGGAGAATTAATGGTAACAATTACCGACTCAGCTGTTAAAGGCGGAACTCAAGTTGATCTTGAATTCAGTACATTACATGTCAACTATGAAATAACTGCAATGCAAAATGGTGAAACAGTCCTACAAGAAACTGCACATGCCATGGAAATGACTGCAAGTCACATGGTAGATGCCGTTGGTTCAGATGAAAATCCAATTGACATCAAAATAGTTTCTCTTGGTATTGGACCTCCTGGTTCTGAAGCAGATTGGACAGGACCAATGGGCGAAGTAGCATCAGCAAAAGTTGTTCCAGAATTTGGTACAATTGCAATGATGATACTAGCTGTTGCAATCATAAGCATTGTTGCAGTTACCGCAAAATCTAGAGTCGTTCCAAGATTTTAGGAATTCCTCTTTTCTATTTTCTTTTTACTAATGAAATAATTGCTAAGATAATAGCTGCTCCAGCAATGGATAACCCCAAAATTGCAAAGTCATAAGCTGCTCCACCATCAGAAGAAACTTTGGTTTCACCAGAATTTAGTTTGGAAACATCTTGTTGTAAAGATGAAATTGCATTCTTTAATGCTACAATATCAGTATCACCTCCCCCAGAAGTTGGAGGAAAATCTAAGACTGCTGTAGATTCTACATCTTCAACTGTGATTTTTACATCTATAGGTTCACCACGAATCTCTCCCTTGAATTCAACTTGATAACTTCCAGTTTTAGTTGGAATTATTGGTGAGTAATAATATCCAGGTCTAGGATCAGAATTAATATCAATTTTTTTTGAAGCCCCACCAAACATTACAGTAACATCAGTATTTTTAAAAACACTAGTTACTCCCATACGAGTTCCTTCTGTTTCTCCTGCCTCAGTGATTTTGAATACCATATCATTTCGAATTCCTACGACAGGTGGTTCTATTCCCCATCCAGCCTCAATTTCATATGGTCCAACTTCATCAGTAGTATGAGCAAATGAGGGGGCAATCATTCCAATAGAAAATAATAATGCAATAAAGCCAAAAATTGCTATCTTCACTACAATTACCTGTAATGGTTTATTATCTTTATGTAAAGTGGTACAAATTTAGAATTTGTAAACTGTTTAAATTGTCATAAATCAACTTAACAACAAATGAGAAAAATTCTATTATTTTTACTAGCATTATCTTTCATTTCAATTCCATTTGCATCCGCACATCCATTTACAGAAGAAACTATTCCAAGCTTAACATCTAATACACCTGCTGGAACTACAGAAGTAATTGTATTTTTTTCAGAACCTATTGACATAAACTTTAGTGAACTTAGAGTGTTTGACAATAATGGGAATCAGATAGATAAAAAAGATACCAAATACTATGAAGGAGAATTATCTTTAATAGTTACAACACCTCCTTTAGAAGATGGAGTTTATACTGCAACAATCAAAGTACTCTCTAAAGTTGATGGACATTTAGTTCCAGGAGCATTCTTGTTTGCAGTAGGAGATGTTGTAGTTGATCCTTCAATTTTAGGAGTAGAAACACAATCAGAGCTGATTTTTTTCCCTGAAGCAGGTGCACGATTCCCAGGGATTGTAGGACAAACAATTGTTCTAGGAGTTGTGATTGCGTCTCTGTTCATTTGGGGAACTCAAAACAAACAATCTATCAAAGAAGAGTTAGGAAAAATTGAAAATATTCATCATGGAAAATTTATGTCTTTAACAGGAATCGGTCTTGCCTTAGTTTTTGTTTCAGATATCTTGATGATTGCAGTACAAACTATACGACTAGAGACATCTCCATTGAATGCAATTCAAACTGATTTTGGAAACATTTGGTTAATTCGAATGGTAATTACAATAATTTTATTAGGAATTTGGTTTGGATTAGATAGGAAAAAAATTCTATCAAAAAAGAATCAGATCCCAATGCTTGTAATGTCACTTGCATTAATTTCTACAACCAGTCTTATTGGCCATGGAGCAGCTAGTGGACAAACACCTACAATTGTATTAGACTATATTCATAGTCTAGTTGCAGCAGTATGGATAGGTGGAATTTTCTATTTTGTTTTCACATTATTGCCAACATTTTCACAACTTAAGGAATCAAACAGAGAGAAAATGAGTTTACTGCTTATTCCAAGATTCTCAATTGCATTTATCATTTCAATAGGAATTATAATTATTACAGGACCTACACTCATGTGGTTCTTAGAAAGTGATGTAGGACTAATCACAGAATCAGTTTATGGTCAATTAATTATCCTAAAAATTGCAATTGCAGCAGTAATGATAGGATTGGGAGGATTTTTCCAATTCAGAGTACAAAAAAATGCTGAAAATAATCTTTCATCAGGAAAAATTTCAGTTCATAAAAAATTAAAGAGATCGCTCAAAGTTGATGCAGTTTTAGGAATTATTCTTCTAGGAGTAGTAGCGTTGATAACTAATGGAACATTGCCAGCAGGTGAAATTCAAAAAGTTGAGGCTCAAGAGATTATCTATGGATTTAAGACAATAGAATTTACTGAAAATACAAAATTTGACATCGATATCTCACCATTTTCTAGCGGTACAAATACAATTCTAGTAAAAGTAAGTGATTTTGAAGGAAAGCCATTAACTGATTCAAATCAAGTAAAGATTAAAGTTTCTAATCCATCAAAAAATATTTCCCCAATTGAAGTTCCTATGGAAATTGTAAAGCAAGATGAAGATAGACCGATTGAATTTCAAGGAGAATTGACATTTGGATTTTCTGGAGAATGGTTAATAGAAATTGAAGCTCAAAGAACTGAGAGTGCAAATGAATCAAAATTATTGAATTTGCTTGTAAAACCTAGATTAACAGATATTCAAACTCAAATTATTGAATATGAATTACCAGAAGATGCAAAACCTCTCTTTCCTCTATATGATGGAGATAATTCGATATGGTTAAGTGATGCTTCAGCTCCTAGATTATGGCAGTTTTCACTAGACACGAAAGAGTTTTTATCATATTCATTTGACGGATTAACTACAACATTTCTAACACAAGATACCAAAGGAAATATTTGGTTTACTGATACTCCAGCAAATCAAATCGGATTTATTAATCCTATAACAAAACAAATTACAACAAAAACAATTCCAAAACTAGATCCTGTAATTTCAGATAATAGCCCACTATTCATCAAAGCAGATTATAATGGAAATATTTGGATTACAATAATTAACAAAGATAAAATTGTAAAATATTTGCCAGAGAGTGATGAGTTTGAAGAAATTGTGTTACCAGGAAGAGAAAATTTGCCATTTGCACTAGCGCTTGATGATAATGAAAAGATGTGGTATACCACTACGGGTTCAGGTAAGATTGGGCATATAG
>JABDKK010000209.1 GCA_013002265.1 Candidatus Nitrosopumilus sp.
GGTCCGGCAGGATCAACCGGATTCTGAATTTTTAATTTTGATTATTGAAGTACATTTGTACTTTATTTGGAATTGACGGATGCACATAATCTTCACATTTCAGATTTGATCTTTTGATCAGATCCTCATTTTGTATGCGTAACTGGAGGCCCATGAATCACAAAATGGCATAATACCATACTTCATCACAAGCGCCGCCTATTGCGTTACGTATGCAGAAGGTGAAGAATGTAGAAACCATATAAACCATGCGTGATTTTATGCCTGATCGACTCAATTTATTGAAAAAATTACAAGAAAATTTTTACCTTCCTCCTCAAGGCACATTTTACGCACAAAATTGAACCATTTGTGGTTGTTGTTGATACTTAAAATGACTGAATTGATAATGCAAAGATGCTTTTGGACTATACTAGAGAATACAAGAAAAAGACAAAAAAATCTGCACGGTTGTTTGCAAAGTCTGCAAAGTTGCACATCAATGGCGTATCTCACAACATAAGATTTTATGAACCGTACCCATTTGTTGTAAAATCATCTGCAGGAAAAAATCTTGTCGACGTTGATAACAACAAGTATACAGATTACTGGATGGGCCACTGGAGTTTGATTTTAGGCCATGGTCAAAAAAACGTCAAAGAGTCACTCAAAAAGCAAATCGAGAAGAGCTGGATGTATGGAACTGTAAATGAGCAAACCGTTTTACTATCTGAACTAATTTCAAAAAATGTTCCAGTAGCAGAAAAGATTCGCTATGTTACATCAGGAACTGAAGCTACAATGTATGCAGTGAGGTTAGCTCGCTCTGTAACTGGTAAAAAGATAATTGCAAAGATTGATGGCGGATGGCACGGATATACATCTGATTTGCTAAAGTCAGTTAACTGGCCGTTCTCTGAATCTGAAAGTTCAGGAGTTGTTAATGAAGAGCAGATTGTGTCAATTCCATACAATGACTTGGAGAAGTCATTGGAAATATTGCAAAAGCATTCAAAGGATTTAGCTGGTGTAATTATAGAGCCAGTGCTCGGTGGCGGTGGATGTATTCCAGCAACTGCAGATTACCTAAAAGGGATTGAAGAGTTTTGCAAGAAAAATAACTCACTGTTTGTTTTAGATGAGATAGTTACAGGATTTAGATTCAGATTCGGATGTCTGTATCCTATAATGAAATTGGATCCTGACATTGTGACACTGGGGAAAATTGTTGGTGGCGGAATGGCAATTGGTGTGATGTGTGGCAAAAAAGAAATCATGGAGCATGCAGATACCACTGGAAAGAAAAAATCAGAGCGAAGCTATGTTGGCGGCGGTACGTTTTCTGCAAATCCTGCATCAATGGTAACAGGGTTTGCAACTCTTAGTCATTTAAAATCAAAAAAATCAATCTATTCCAAGATTAATGATTTAGGAAAATTTGCTAGAAAGGAATTGGCAAAAACGTTTGATGACAGAGTTATCGTTACTGGCAAGGGCTCACTATTCATGACACACTTTGCATCAAACGGGGTAACAGAGATTACAAATTCTGTGCAGGCTGCAAAATGCGATGGCTCCATGCTTCAGAAATATCACTTTAAACTAATTGCACATGATGGGATATTTTTCTTGCCAGGAAAACTGGGTGCAATTTCAGATGCCCACACAAAAGAGGACATCAAGAAGATCCTAAAGGCATCTGAAGAATTCTAATTGGAAAAGTTTGTTTTTCTCCAAGAAATCAATTGGTTAAAGACATCAAGATAGTTGTTTTCTGTCATGGTAATGTGGACATGGGCATAAAACTTTCCAAACTGGGACTCAAAGATCATCCTAAACTCATCGTTGAAAAAAGGAACAGAGATTCCAATTTTTTTTAGAGAGTGAAATTCTATGTCTTGGATTTTGATGGTTTTTTGTTTTATGACTACTTTCTTTTTTTCAGAGTTTTTGTTAATTGATTCATCAATGTTGTCTTTAGTGGAATCCTCCCAATTTGGAGGATCATGGGGCCATCTGTGAACAAATACTTTTTGTGCTAGAAAGGAAATATCTGAATCAGGCAATTACTAGAATTTGTTTTATTTCAAATTAATAGTATCTTATTTTGTAGATCCCTGATGACTCTTTATTTTAATGAACATATTAGTGCCCAAATCAAACAAATGTAAAGAATTCACAAAACATGCTATTGTACTAGTTTGCCATAAATAATATCATGGTGTATTCTACTGCGATGTATTTTGCATCACACTTTGACAAGTTAACAGATGAAATCATTTCGATTCTTAAAGTAAAGCAAAAAATTCAAACAAGATAAAATTACCGAGTTTGAATTCCTCTAGGGTGATTTTACCAGAGTTGAAAATGTGTATATTGTAATTCCTACCAATAGAAACAAACTCACAGATATTGCTTTTTTGTCATTTCGTGGCAGATTCGACATTATTCTGAACACTCCATGAGTTTTAGCAAATTGAAGCAAAAAGTTAGTTTGAAGGACATGGTTAAAAATTAAATTTTCATCAATCCTTCTTTAATTAAGAATTGAATTCCTTGAACAAAGGATGAATCATCAATGGAGCCATCTGCCCACCATCCAGCATTAGTCTTTATCCAATCAGGAATTTTTGCATTAGATGATTCTTCTCCGACTGTAAGATTATTGGAATTTATCTCAAAGAAGATTATTTCAATTGTAGCCTTTGATGTTCCATATTGAGTTTTGACGCTGTATTTTCCATCATGGAATTTTTCATTTAGCACCATACTTTGATTAAATGTCAAATCTTCAGATACAGGGGTTTTCTGAGTTAGGATAAGATTATTTGCTGAATCAAATATAGAAATTCTCAAATTTCTTTCTTCGTCGTATTTGTTAACTTTTCCAGAGAATGCAATTGAATCTCCAAGCAAATATGATGTATCATCAGAACTTATTTCAACAGTATAATTATTAGAACTGCTTTGTTCAGGAGGACCGCCATAGCCTATTGCTTGCTGTCCCAATGAAGATGCAACGAGCATAGATATTGTGAAAATGATGAATAATGTGCTTAGTCTCATTAGTACAAACTCATGATTTTCTCTTCATTTAAATGGTGAGAAGAGGAGTTAGAATCTAAAATTTACGTATTAGATTAGTTTTTTAGAAATCATTGTTTTAGAATAATCATGGAAAAGAAAAAAGAAGAAAAAGAAGCATATGCAACTGAAGATCCTACTGACACATCTGCCAAAGACCAAGAAGAGATGGCAAAAGAGGCAATAAAGAAATTCAAGTCATTAGGTTAGACCAAACTTTCATTAGCAGTATAATATTTTCAAAATCATGGGACTGTTTGGCTCAAAAGAGGATCCTGAAGACTTGCTGTACAATGCAATGTCGCTTTTTGAGAAGAACCAGCCAAAGGGAGCAATCTTGCTATTCAACAAAGTTCTAAAACAAGATCCCAAGAACACTTCTGCACTGTACAACAAGGGTCTGGCACTAAACCAAATCAAAAAGTACAGCGATGCAGTAACATGCTTTGATAAAGTACTAGAAATCAACCCAAAAGATGCACAGGCATACAACAACAAGGGAATCGCAATGGCAGAGTTGGGCAACTTGCAAGATGCCGCTGAATGCTACGACAAGGCAATGGAAGCTGATCCAAAACATGCAGCATCCTACTTTAACAAAGGAGTACTGCTAGACAAGCTACAAGAACACGAGGATGCAATAAAGACCCTGGAGAAAGCAATAGAGATAGATCCGAGAAAACCAAATGCGTTGTTTTACAAGGGAATTATCCTAGGAAAACTCAAAAGGCACGAGGAGGCACTAAATTGCTTTGATAGCGTTTACAAGAACAATCCAAGCCACATGGATGCATTATTCCACAGAGGAATTGAGCTTGCAGAGTTAGGCAAGCATGAAAAGGCAATTGAGATTTATGACAAGATCCTATCAAAGCACAAAGACAATGTAAACATCATTTATGCAAAGTCGCGAAGCAAGGCAGGATTAGAAAAGTATTCTGAGTCACTAGAGTTGTTAAGGAAGGCAGTATCAAAGAATCCCAAAATAATCCGAAAGTGGGCAAAAGAAGAAAAAACATTTGAAAAGCTACACACAAATGATGAGTTTAGAAAACTAGTAAAACTATAGAATCTTTTTTCTTACTGCGTCAATTCTAATAAGTTCAACTTTCTTTTTAGGATCAGATAACCTTGCCTCAAAGATTGGAACGTAAACCTCTGTCAAGTCATGCATTACAAACTCTTCTTTAAGATCTCGAACTTCGGGATCTAGTGGTTTTTTCAGATGTATTTTGAGCTTGTCAATTCCGGCATCATAACGGTACTCAAGTTTTTTTATAGTGTGCTGGTTTTCCTCTAAGACTCTTTTGGGATAATTCTCAATGTTCTTTGAATCAATTTTAAACGGTAACTCTACTTGCATTCCATGATTATCAAATGTCAATTCGTCTTCCTCCTCAACAAATACATGCTCTTCTAGATTGATATCGACTTTGTTCTTTCCGCGTTTTCCAACAAAGGTCTTCTCAAGTCCAGACTTTGAGCGAACAGGAAACATCCCCTCACCAATTGCAATCTCATGTACATTAGAGTCAACATCAATAGTATGGACTGCCTTTCTAAAATAATCAGCACTGTATTTTCCTGAGACAATTAAAGAGCACTCATAGTACAATTTCATAGAGTCAAGATGAATATCGTCTTTTTTTGGTCTAGATAACAACCCCTTGAAGGGGTCGGTCTTTTTTTGGTCTACAATTTTTAGGGCCTCTTCCTCATCCATATTTTTTCTAATAACAATTGTTTTTACATCAAATTCATCTTCAGTCATAACCAAGTAAATTACATATTTACTCGTATTAAACCAATTCAGGTAAGAAAGAAATAATAGAATTAAGATAGGACAAGAAACATGGCAACAGCTAAGAAAGGCGGATATCTAGGAAAATTTCTAAAAAAGGCAGACAAGGCAATTCAAGACGGAATTAAAAAGGCCGACGAGGCATTAGATGAAGCAGTTGAGTTGGGAGAAGTAACTGCAAAGCAAGCATCAAAAATAAGCAAAGAGCTCTCAGATAAGGCAAAAAAAGAAAGTGATTCCCTCAAAAAGAAGGGAGTAGAAAGACTCAATGAAGGAATTTCATCAGCTAAAAAGATGACAACCAGCACACAAGAAGAGTTAGAGTTGCTTGAAAAGCTTGGTCAGTTAAAAAAGTCAGGAGTAATAACTCAAAAAGAATTTCTAGAGAAGAAAAAGAAGATACTGAGTAAGATTTAAAATGAAAAAATCAAACATTTCAGGTTCTGGAAACAAAAGAAAAGTAAATCCTAACTGGTTTACAGGCAAAACTTGGATGAAGGTGTTATCTGAGAAAATAAAGTCAAAAGATCAAGACATCTATCACGTACATTTTGAGAAAGGCTCCAGAACAAAACTGCATGAGCATGATGGAAATCAAGTATTAATTGCAACAAAGGGAAAAGGAAGCCTAGAGATTTTTAGAAAGCATGGTGCAAAAAAATCAGACTTTAAGATAAAAAGAACAGAGAGAATTTCACTAAATGAAGGAGACATTGTACACATTCCGTCCCATGTTTTGCACACTCATGGATCAGTAGATAAGAAAAAGACATTCTCACACATTGCAATCAACATTTTGCCCAAAAAAAGCAGAGACTACAAAACCACTTGGTATGAATCAGATTTTAAAACAAGGGTAACTGATATCATTTAGTAATGTCAGTAAGAAAAAATTCTGAAATAGATTCAATCCAAGGAGACGAGGCAACAAGCATCAAACAATACTTTCATCCACACAATACTCTAAACGGAATCAATTACAGTTTGGCGCAATTTGCACTAGAGCCAGGAAAAAGATCCAAACTGCACAAGATAAAATCATCAGAGATTTACTATATCCTAGAAGGCAATGCCAGGCTAAAAGTGGATGATGATGCCATCACACTTGGAAAAGATGATTCGGTATTTGTAGCACCAAATTCAGTTCAACTTATTGAGAACACTGGAAGAGAGATTTTGAGATTCTTGTGTATTGTAGAGCCTGCATGGAAGGCATCTGATGAAACGATCCTAGAGTAAATCCTGGGATGCAGTTAGGCAATTATTTTTAAGATATGAGCAACTTGTATGATCAGTGAACACATACCAAGCAGTCAAAATACTACAAGTAAATCAGGATTCTTCCCAAGAGGAGATCAAGGCAGCATATAGAAAACTTGCATTAGAGCACCATCCAGATAAGACCAAGAACCAAAAAGAAGACGAGGAATTTAAAAAAATTACAGAGGCATACCATGTGCTAAAAAGTAACCAGAAAACATCACTTAATCAAAAAAGTGAAGAGTACAGGTCTGCTCCAAAATCAGATTTTAAGAGAAAGCCGCAGTGGGGAGCTCCCGAAGACATTCCTCAGCAAGATTGGAGCAAGTATACAAGAGAGTTTGAAGAAGGAGATCCTGACTTTTGGAAAGAGTATGAGAGAAAGTTTTGGGAAGACTATAATGCAAGAGTTCGTGCAGACGGAAAAAATGGGGAGTTTGATAAAGCAAAAGAGCCAAAGGACCAGCCCAACCTGTTTGTAGATGTCGATAAAAGTAGATGCATAGGATGCTGTAGTTGTGAAATAATTGCACCAGACGTTTTTCAAATTAACAAAGAAACAAAATCAAACCCCAAATCATCTGTAATCAATCAAAAGGGTGCAGGGGTAAACAAAATCATGAATGCAGCTGAAACATGTCCCACTAAAGCAATCATTGTAGAGGATAGCGATTCAAAAGAAAGACTGTACCCTTATTGACTCAGTCTTTTAGTTTGTGATGCAATTCATCAATTTCACTCTCAGTAAGTTTTAGTTCAGAATCAAACATGTTGTGAATTGCACCAGCTGAGTCAGAGCTAGAACGTGGTACCAGATGAACATGGACGTGCGGCACTTCTTGTCCTGCATCTTTGCCATTATGAACTGCAAGCAGTGTCGAGCCAGTCAGAGAGTCAACCCTAGAGATAATTTTATGCACTAGTGAAAACAAATCAGCATTCTCATCACTACTCATGTCCTGAATTTTTTGGTGATGGTTTTTTGGGATTACAAGGACATGTCCCTTTGCCAATGGAAAGGCGTCTAAAAACGAAATGGATTGACTGGTTTTACTAAGAATCTTTGCTGGAATCTCACCTGAAACAATTTTACAAAATATGCAATCCACAATAGCAATTTGGAATATCAGAATATTAAATCATCTATTCAGGGAGTCACAATACTTGCCCATGCCAGGCCTTGACCAAACTTGATGGTAACAGCATCTCCAGGATTTAGATTGCAGTTATCAATTGTTTTTGGAATGCTGTCGCTAGTTTCAACATAGCATACTCCGTTATCATTAGTCAAAACGGTAACCTCCTCAAAGACGTCTTCTCGGATTAGATTCCAAAAGGGAAACACAAGTGTAGATAGCACAATTCCAGCTACGACAAATGCTCCACCAAAAACCAACCCAGCCTTTTGACTAGAGTTTAGTTCCATCTTACCAGGTTCCGCCGTCTCCTGCGTTAGGATCTAATTTCTTTGCAGGAACGTTTCCATGCGCTTTTTTCATGTGTCGCTTCAAGCGTTCAGGATCGTGTAGTTCTGTACCACAGGTTTCGCATTTGGTTTTGCTATCATCCTCTTTCTTGCGTTTGAACAAGCCCATTATTTTCTAAAATTTAGAAATACATTATAAAGGATACTAGATTTTTGAGTTATAGTGTCAATAAAAAACATCACAGTTTTGGGGTCTGGAGTTATGGGACACGGAATTGCCCAAGTGTCAGCAACTGCAGGATACAATGTAGTCCTAAGAGACATTGAGCAGTCATTTTTAGACAGAGCCATGGAGAAAATAAAATGGAGTTTGGACAAGCTAGTCTCCAAGGAAAAAATTTCAAAAGAAGAAGGTGATGCAATCTATTCAAGAATAAAGCCAGTTGTGGATTTGACTGAAGCAGTAAAGGATGCAGAACTTGTAATCGAGGTAGTTCCAGAAATTATGGATTTAAAGAAGAAAGTCTATGCAGAGCTAGACAAAGCTGCAGCACCGGAGGTAATTTTTGCATCAAATACAAGCACGTTGCCAATTACAGAAATAGCAAACACAACGTCCCGTCCTGAAAAATTTATCGGTATTCACTTTTTCAATCCACCACAACTGATGAAACTAGTTGAAATTATTCCAGGTGAGAAGACTGGAAAAGAGATCGTAGAGCTAACAAAAGACTATGTAAATTCAGTTAACAAACAAGCGGTAATTTGTAGAAAAGACGTTCCAGGATTTATCATCAATAGGCTATTCATTCCAATGGTTCATGAGGCATGTTATATCAAGGACAGAACAGGTGCTACTCTAGAAGAGATTGATTCTGCTGTAAAGTTCAAGATGGGATTTCCAATGGGAATCTTTGAGCTAGCAGATTTTACAGGAATGGATGTAATTCACAAGGCAACAGTTGAGATGCATTTGCGTGACAAAAAAGTAATCAACCCACATCCACTAATTGAGAAGATGTTTGATGAGAAAAAGCTTGGTCAAAAATCCGGGGAAGGATTTTACAAATATTCAGATGACAAATATGAGCGAGTTGCACTTTCTGAGGAACTATCACAAAAGTGTGATCCCATTCAGTTGGTTGCAAACATACTAAACAATGCAGCATGGCTAATCACAAACGGTGCAAGTGATATTGAAGAGATTGAAAAAGCTGCACAGTTAGGATTGGGACTCAAAAAGCCATTATTTGAGACTGCAAAAGAAATTGGAATTAAAAATATTGTTAATGAGTTAAACAATCTTGCCGACGTGCATGGTGAGTTTTACAAGCCAGACTCTCTGCTAGCATCTATGCAATGATTAGTTCTAGGATTTTATCAACAGCTTCCTTCGGGGTATCAACACCAATTATCTTGACATTTTTTCTTTGATCAATAAAACCATCAACAAATGTTTCAACGGATCCACCCAGATTTCTTATTGCAACCATTGGTTTTTTGTGCATGTATGCAGCAGTGGTTTCAGACAAAGTTCCAGAACCGCCGCCAACAATTATCACCCCATCAGCTGTTAGAGCATTAAGAAAATCACGAGCAAGTCCCATTCCGGTTGCAACCACCACGTCACAGTACTCATTTGCCTCAGATGTGTCTGCCTGTGGAATAATTCCTACAGTCAATCCATTGGCATCACGTGCCCCATGAGCTGCTGCAGTCATGACACCTCCCAATCCTCCGCAAATCAAAACAGAATCAGATTTTGCAATCAGTGTTCCTACCTCATATGCGATTTTTTCATGCTCTGAAGTGCACCCATTTGTATTGTTGCCTATAACTAGGATCTGATGTTTTCTTGTCACAAGCAGGTTAGAGCAAATGGTTTGAAATATCTTCTCTTTTTATTCACATGAAATTCAGAAAATCTTCAAATCCAGAGAAAAAGATATTAGTAAAAAATACAGCATTATATCATGGAAAGACGTTCAATGCCAGTTTGTTTTACAGAAAAACAATACAAAATGATCGAAGAATTTGCCAAAAAAAATGGCATGCTTAATGCAAGTCAAGCACTAGAGAAGATCTTAAAACAATAAGTCATCTTTGTTTTTATTATTTTTATTTCCCAAATCAGGATTTTCATCCCCAAGCATTTTACAATTATCTGATTGGTTGGCATATTAGATAACTAGCAGTTATTGATAATTTTCACATCTACAGAGTTGATGTTAGGAACCAAATTTGATCTTGGAAAAATGTACAAAACAGCAGTTCCAAAACTAGACGTCAGGTACATTTCAATCAACAAAGGAAAAGAGTTGCAAAAACTATTACCACCTATTTTTTATTACATTTAATAATTAAAATATTAAAATCAATATCAATATGGGACTATTTAGCAAAAAACCATCATACTGTACCATTTGCAATAAGGAACTAACTCACAAACATAAACCAAAAAGAGAATGGAATGTCAAAGGTCCATTGTGCGGGGATTGCCATTTTGATAAATCAAAAGAATACTATGAAGGTAAAGTAAGACAACCATGTGTAGAGTGTGGACAGACTCAAAAGATTACTGATTTGTGG
>JABDKK010000223.1 GCA_013002265.1 Candidatus Nitrosopumilus sp.
GTTCTCTACTTTGATTAACAATTGAATCTTCAGTTTGAATTGTCCATGATATTTTTTCAGCATCTCCATCTAAATAAAAAACATGGTTCAATTGTCAACCAAAAAGGGGTCTTTTGTCTATATATTTTGCATATCTCCCTTATGATCCTAGATTGAAAGGTGTTACCATGCTTGAATCACATACTTTTTTTTCAAAAATGGTCGATGAATTAGTAGAATTCTCTGAATATGATCCAGAATTAGCAGAGGGAATTAAGTGGCTTGATGATCAGGCTCAAAAAAAAGGTATCACATTTTATGATATGGTCTTTGAAGTTCTATACAAACACGATGTAAACTCTAAAGCAAAAGAGTGGCTTAGTACAAGAAATTAAAAATTACTTTCTTAAATCTAGAGTCTTGTATTCGCACCCTTCTGGACCGCAATATTTTCCAACATAGACTGCTTTTGGTCTATACAGTGCTGGTTTTGGTGCAGCTTCAGCAAATTTTTCTTCTATAATGTGTGCAGCCCATCCAACGACTCTGGATATTGCAAAGATTGGCGTGTTCAAATCTACTGGAATTTTTAACATGTAGTAAAGTGATGCACTATACAAATCCACATTTGGATAAATATCCTTTCCTTTCATCTTTTTCATTTCCTCAATAGTTGCGGTTTCAACTTTTTCAGTAATTGCATACCATGGCTCTTTGGTTTTTTCTGCTAGTTTTCTTGATAACTCTTTGAGAACTTGTGCGCGTGGATCATATGTTCTGTAAACTGCATGGCCCATTCCCATGATTCGTTCACCTTGACCCATCTTTTCTTTAATCCAATTATCCACTTTGTCTATTGTTCCAATATCTAAGAGCATCTTCATGACTTCAGTATTTGCACCTCCATGAAGTTCTCCACTTAATGCGCCAATTGCTGCACTTGACGCTGAAAACATGTGAGCTCTAGTTGATGCTACTTGTCTTGCAGTAAATGTTGATGCATTAAATGTATGATCTGCATGAAGAATTAAACACACATCAAATATTTTTTCAACTTCTGGGTCTGGCTTTTCACCTGACATCATATACAGAAAATTTGCAGCATGGCTTAGTATTGGATCAGGATCTACTATTTCTAGACCATTTCTAATTCTTTGCCAACTTGCAATGATTGTTGGAACTTTTGCAATCAGACTGATTGCTTTGTCATAACTTGCATCTTTATTTGAAAATTCTTCATCATAGTATCCTGCAAGTGCTGCAACAAATGCTTGAAGCATATCCATGGGATCTGCATCCTTTCTCCAGTTCCCCATGTTTTTTTGCATTTGTTTTGGAATGAATCTTGCATCCACTAATTTTGCATTGAATTCGTCTAATTGTTCCTTAGTTGGAAGACTGTCATATAGTAACAAATACGCTGTTTCTTCAAACGTTGAATTTTCTGTAAGATCTAAAATATCGTAACCACGGTAAATGAGTTTGCCCTTTTCACCATCAATATGGGAAATTTTGGTATCTGCAACTTCTATTCCTCTCAGACCAATATTTTTTGTTTCCATACTGAGCCTATCACAAATCTTCTATTATATATTCGCAAGAATGGTGTCTATGAAGTTTAGTAAATAGTCTAAAACCCGCTATCTTTTTGGTATTTTTCATCCTTAACTTCAAAAAATTAAATTAATTTTGTTTTGAATATTTTTTAAGATAATTAATGGTCTTTCTTCTAATTAAGTAATGATTGGATTTCCATCATCATCCCGATCGTATCTTCGTATAAGGTTTGCTTTTTGAAGATATTTTTTTGATATTTTTACAAATTCTACTTTGTAATGTAGTAGAGTGTCAGTTTCCACTCGTTCCCAAAGTTTCCACCTTCCTGATGGTCTTTGATTATGCCAATGAGAGAACCTTCACTGATCTGATGATTCGAGACTTTGGAGAGATAGAGTAGAAAAATAAAACCTAATATTTTCTTTTTCTTTGTTTTTCTAGAGCTACCACACATGTACCAGTGGCTTTTGCCACAAGTATTGGCAAATCAAGGACATCACAGGCACTTTCATTTACATTGTCTTTGTTTGGGGCAATCACCTTGTATGCTTCAAAGCTTATTTTTCTACTGGTTTTTCCTGCATCAATAATTTTTCCTGTGACTTCAATGAAATCTCCACTATGAACTGGAGATAAAAACTCAACTTTTTCATAAGCTCGAAGAAGACCCTCATCTCCATCGTATTGAATTGTTAATTCAGTAGCTAAATCTCCAAACAGATTAAGAATTCGTGCACCATCAACAAGTTCTCCGGCATAATGTGCGTCATGAGAGCTCATCCGTATCCGTAATTTAGTTTCTGGAAAAGAGTTGCTCACGATATTATTGTAAAAAACGCCTAATGAAAGTTTTTTTATTGAATTTATAATATTGACAAAACTCCTAGATGTTGAAATTGTGAATAGTTCTAACGAAAATTGACTAATCACGTCATTGATTCTTCCTTTCTTTAACATTCTAAATCCAAGATTTTACAATACGATTAAGTATCCCCTCTTAAGATATCCCACTAATCCATCTTACAAGTCATCATGATCATTACCTGCACCTTGTGCAAAAAATAATTTATATTTGATGAATGCGGGGTCAGGCGTGATCATTGGTATCACCGGAGATATGTTTGGTATGTGGCACATCCGTTTAGACTCAAGGCGTTTTTTTGAATGTTTCAATTAGATCCCGTATATTTTGTATAAACGAATTATTGGAAAGATTAGGTTCCGTTGTAATATACAGTAAGCGGTTTTCGTCAATGGGGATAGTGTATCTTCTTATCTTCTCATACTGAGCCATTACAAACTTTGTTTTCCCAATCGCGTCCTCAAATTCCTTTCTTATTTTCCATGATTTTAAGACATGTTCTGCGGAAAGTTTCTGATCATAAAGATCCAAATAATTTTCTATGTTTTCTCTCTTTCCGCGATATAGCATTTGACCTTGGTTTCCAATGATTGTTACAAATCTTATTCCTGAATCCAGATTCATGATGTTCTCTGATAACTTGTAGTGTTCTTCTTCTGACATAAATTGTACTCTTAGTGTTTTTCTAATATTGTTTTCTAATAATAAAAAAACAGGATTTTACTTAATTTTTTTCATAGCCTTAGAATGAATGTGAAAAATAAATCTATATCCACAAACCTACTGTAACGCCGAAACTTTACAGGGTGATGAGATATTATTTTCATGGTAAAGATACAAAGCGGTTTTTCCGAGATATAATGAGATACTGTGAGATTAATGCAAAGAAGATAATTACTCTGATCTATTATTCTGATGATGATCTACAGCAAGATTCTTGATTATATGTCCTGAAAATTAACGGGATCCTTGAGTGAGTTGTTTAGCTGGGTTTATCTGGGAGTGGGACCATTAGAGCCTCCAATTACTAACATTTTGCATACCAATTAGTCTAATATGCCAACTTTGGATCATAAAAGACAATTTTTAATTTATAATTGATGACTCCACTAGAGCGTAAACATCTGCAAAAATTGGATCAACTTATCCTTGGTGCTTCTCCTGAACAACTAAAAAAAATTCAAGAAATTGACCATCAAACACAATTAGAAGGAGTCTCATTTTATGATGTATATCTTGATTCTAGCTCAATAGTTAATCCTAGCATCAAAAAATCAAAAGAATCAAAATAATTCATTCTTCATTTAAATGAGGGAATAATTTTTTCAAAATGAATTGGTTGCAACTAAAACAAAAAAATCAACATCTAAAAAAACTCTAAAAAAGACTCCTAAAAAAACCAGTGCTAAAAAAACTACAAAAAAAGTCGTCAAAAAAACTACAAAAAAATCATCCAATAAACGAACCAAAGTAATCTGCATTTCACATAAAGAGGATGCCGATGGAATTAGTTCTGCAGCATTAATTAGACAAGCCTTTGGAGGAGATG
>JABDKK010000022.1 GCA_013002265.1 Candidatus Nitrosopumilus sp.
GGCTAGGCGACCCCCGCATGAAAAGCCTTGAATTAATCTGTAAATAAATTCACTCGTCGCCAGATAGATTGTAGTTATTTACCATTTCATCAATAGACATTCTTTTTCCACCCACAATCTTGAGATCGACTTGGATCTTTCTGTCAGTAATTGTTAGAATATTGTATGTATTTTCAAACAATCCCCTGACTCTCTCAGAGGTTGCAGTACCGGCATTAACTACTGTTAGCGTTTTAAAATTCCAAGCCCAAGGTCTGTGTTTGTGTCCACACAAAACAACATCAACTTTGGTGTCCAAAACTGTTCTTAAAACATCACCGGCATCAACTACTGTAAGCTGATCAGAGCCAGTATCAGGAATTGCAATCAAGTGGTGATGCATCGCTACAATTTTTATTTTATTTTTGTACTTTTTCATGGTTCTCTCTAACCACAAATTTTGTCGGTATCCAACCTCTCCTTCATTTCTATCAGGTCTGGCAGTTCCAACAGTTACTAAAACCACATCATCATCTAATTCGTTTATTGTTTCAAATGGAAAGTATTTTTTGAATAACAGATAGCCAGTGTTTCTATAATCATGGTTTCCGCTAATTGTGATAATTTTTTTTGTTTTAAATTTCTCCAAAAGGGATTTGCATTTTTCATATTCTTTCATCAACCCTTCATTAGTAAGATCACCCGTAACAACAATTACGTCAGGATTAAGCTCATTGACTTCATTTACCAAAGTATCAAACTTTTCTTGTAAAAATTGGGAACCTACATGAAGATCAGAAATTTGTACTATTTGCATTATTGCTAGTTTAGCAATTTAGCTTTTAAGTCATATCTATAGATTGTATGTACAGGTTATCAAGGTAGGATTAAATAATAATCTCCTCAAAATCATACAGTTTTGAGTAAAAAGGCTGCTGTAATGAGGGGAGATGGGATTGGTCCTGAAGTTGTCGATTCAATGCTCAAAGTTCTAAAAGAATGCAACATGCAATCAGAGGTAATTCTGTGCGAGGCAGGCTCTGAACAGTGGGACAAAAATGGCCGCAAGGACAAGTCATACATTCCTGATGAGACGATGAAAATTTTAGAAGAGTCAGATGCATGCTTTAAGGGACCCACTACAACAATTCCAGTTCCAGGTGCACCAAGAAGTGTTGCAGTTACATTGCGTCAGAAATTTGAACTATACTCAAACATCAGACCAACCAAAACATTTGACAGATTAACACCAAATAGAAAACTTGATTGTGTCTGCTTTAGAGAAGCAACTGAGGGGCTCTATACGGGAGTCGAGGCAAAAATTAATGAAGATGCCGCTATTGCAATTAGAAAAATTACAAGACAGGGCTGTGACAGATTTCTAAATTCAGCAGTAAAGTGGGCAAACCAATACAACATGAAAAAAATGGTTGCAATTACAAAAAGAAACATCCTAAAGGAAACAGACGGAATATTTTGGAGTTGTGCACAAAAAGCAGTAGAAGGAACAGGTATTGAATTATCTGAGATTTACATTGACAACATGGCACAACAAATGGTTGTAGCCCCCGAACAGTTTAACGGAGCAGTTTTAGTTAGTACTAATTTGTTTATGGATATTATTTCTGAGCTTGCCTCAGGATTGGTAGGTTCCATCGGTTTGATCTATTCAGCAAACATGGGAGATAATTTTGCAATGTTTGAAGCAGCACATGGCAGTGCTCCACAATTTGCAGGACAAAACAAGGTAAATCCAACTGCAACTGTTCTATCAGGTGCATGGATGGCAGAGTATCTGGGAGAAAAAGACATCAGAGATGCAATATTTGATGCAACATACCAGGTAATCAATGAAGGAAAAACAGTTACCTGGGATATTGGCGGTAGTGCATCAACTACTCAGATGACTGATGCAATTATTGCATACGCAAAAAATAATCTAAAAAAATAATCAGTTTATTGCTTCAACTAGAATCAACTCTTCATAGAATAGTTTCTTTTTTGCAATAATTCTAGTTGATAATCCCAGTTTTTGTGCGTAATCAATGAGTTTTTGATAGTTTGAAAGAGAGGATGTAACAAAAACAAATTTTCCATTCTCTTTGAGATTAATTACACCCGAGTCAAAAATTTTTTTTGGAATCTCAAATCCTTCAAGGCCGCCATCAGTTGCAATGTCTAAGATTTCATCAGTTGCAAGATAGGGCAAATTGCACACAATGAAATCAAACTTTATTTTTATTGCATCAGAGCCATTACAGCAAATCAAATTTTTCGTTTTGTATGTGGTCTGATGTGATAATACCTCAAAATTAATGTCAGTTCCTATAACAAATGAGAAATTATCTGCAAGCAGTTTTGTCAGATAGCCCGAACCACTTCCAATGTCTAAGGCAAATTCTCCCCTTTCATTTTCAATATTGTTTGCTATGAAAAAAGTATCCTCAGATGGAGGATATTCTTCATTTCTCAAGTATTTCATTTGCAAGACTAATTATTTCATCTCCAGAAAGATCATCGACTCGTTTATCCATTAAAGTTTCCTTGTCAAATTGCTTTAGAATATTTTTAATGGTTTTTCGTCGATATGAGAAGATCTTGTTGACAGTATTGATTGTCTCCTTTGAAATGGTATTTTTTTGTTTGATTTTTAAAATTACAGAATCAATTTTTGGCGGGGGTGAGAAATTATTTTTGTTTACCTTTGATGCAGTCTCTATTTCAAATGCATATTGGGCAATAACGCTTATGGCTCTCCTTTGTTTTGATGATTTTGCAAGCAGTTTTTCTGCAAACTCTTTTTGAACCATTATCACCCCATGTGAAAAGCATTTTTGTGCTAGCCACTCTATTGCGTCCCTGCTTCTGGAGTATGGGAGATTGGAGACAAAAATTGAAAACGAGTCTTTTTTTTTAAATCCATCACCAAATTTCAGGATCAGATTGTCACATTCAGAAAACTTTGATTTGGCATTTTTGATTAGTTTCTCATCAGCATCAACTGAGATTACTTTTTTTGCCTTCTCACACAAAAGGGGTGTCAGTATTCCCAGTCCAGTTCCCAGCTCAAAAACAGTGTCATTTTTGGTGATTTTAGCCTCAGAAACGATAGACTGTGCAATTGGTGTGGAGTTTAGAAAGTGTTGTCCTAGTAGTTTTCGTTTTATCATCTCTTTACAAAGAGATTCATTCTACTTTCACCAGTAATTTCATCCATGATTCTCTCAGAGATATGTTTGATTGGCTCTTTGAATCCAACCCTCTCTTGCAAATCCTCATAGCTTTCAAACTTTTTCTTTTCTCTCTCCTCTAGCATTGTTTTCATGTAGGTTTTTCCAATTCCAGGAATAAGCTCAAGTGCATGAATTCTGGGAGTGAGTGGCCTTGCATTGTTAAGATATGTAACAAATTTTGATTCGTTTGTAGTTACTATAGTCTCAACAACGTTTGGCAGTTCACTTTGAGCTGATGAAGATATTTTATCATAATCCATTTTGCCCAAAACAGAAAGAACTTTGGTTCTTCCCTCTTTGCCAATGTATATTTTCTCACCTATCTCAAATGTTGAGTTTGGTACTCCTAGAACTTCCAAAAGGGTTAAGCGGTCCTCGCCTATTGCAGTTACAATAATTCCCTCTCTTCCTCTAACTGTTGATGATTTTCCCCGGGGATTAAAATCTAGAACGTATGCATATTCCTCATACTTTCTAGGTGGGGATTGTGCCCTATGCAAAATAAAAATTCTCCTGAAAAGTTACGAGTGCTCCTTGATTATCTTGAGCATTTTTTCTAGTGTTTCTGCAAGAATTAGTTTCTTCCAACCAAATGTAAAAGAACGTAATTCTGCTAAACTGGTTGGCCTAATGTTTACAATCTCAACAGCTTCATCTTCTGTTAATTCACATTCCTTAATGAGTTGTTTTTTCATTTCTTTTGCATCCTTTGGTTCTGTGGATACAAATTTTGAAACATAATCAAATGTCCAACGTTGGATTTGGTCCATTTCTTCAGGATCAACTTTTCCTAGAATTTCTTTAACTTCTGAAAGAGAAATAGCTTGTTTCTTTTTTACTTCTTCCATATCTATACACCGAATGGTTTAATGTGATCCAATCTAGTGATTAAGGTTTTCGTTTTTTCTCCTAGTTTCACATCAAGGGTAATTGCCCGTCTTCCAACTTTAGTGACTACACCTACTTTGCCGTGATATCGTCTGTGTGGCAATCCCTTGTGCTGTCTTGGATCAATAATGACAAGCGCCTGCTGGCCCTCATGGTATTCTCGTAGCAAGAATGAGACTCCTCTTGGGGCGTCTTTCTTCATGACAGATCTAGATTTGTGCTTAAATCCATGAGAACGGCCATGGGATTTCTTAGTTGCCATAAGTGGAAAATCTCTGAAAGCCCTATTTTAAGACTTAGAACATATTTTATTGAAGATTAGCCAATAATGTCGGTTCGTAGTTGTCCACAAGCAGCAGAGATCTCAGTTCCTTTCTCAACTCTTACAGTACAATTTACACCCGCATCAGATAAAATTCGTTCAAATTCAAGGACTCTTTGCCTTGATGGCCGTCTAAAATCACCTGCCGTGGGGTTAATTGGAATTAGATTGACATGCGATCCATTTCCTTTCAAAAGTCTGGCCAGTTCTTTTGCAATTTCAGGGGAATCGTTGATTCCATCCATTAAGGCATATTCAAAAGTAACACGTCTTCCGGTTTTTTTGAAGTAGCGTCTTCCGGCCTCAATAATGTCTTCAACAGAGTTTGGCCCAGCAGTTGGAACAAGTTCTTTTCGTAATTTGTTGTTTGGAGAATGAAGCGATATGGCAAGACCGATTTGCAGATTTTCTTCGGCAAGTTTGTCTATTCCAGATACAATCCCTATGGTAGAAACCGTAATGTGTCGTTGCCCAAGTCCAAAGCCTCTATCATGTGTCAGAATTCGTATGGCTCTGATCATTTCGTCATAGTTTGCCATTGGTTCACCCATTCCCATAAACACCAAATTTGTCACATGCTCTCCACGTTTCTCTAAAAGTTCTGCAAAGTGAATTACCTGAGATACAATATGTTCTGCTGCAAGATTTGTTTTAAATCCCATCTGTCCTGTTGCACAAAACACACATCCCATAGCACATCCAATTTGAGTTGAAACGCAAATAGTTGATCTTGGATGGCCGCCAATTTTTGGCGAGGGGTACTGCATCAAGACCGTTTCAACTGAGTTATCGTTGCTCAAATTAAGCAATAGTTTTGTTGTCTCTCCATCATCACTTACAACTTTATGAATTTCTTTAGCTGAGCCAATTGTGTATCCAGTTTCTGTTAGTTCTTCTCGTAGTTTTTTTGGGAGTTGTGGTATGTCATTGATGTCTTTTGGAAATTTGTAGTATAGTGGAAGAAGAATTTGATCAGCTCGATATCTAGGATAACCCATATCCATGACAAGTTTTTCCATCTCTTCAGGAAGAAACCGATAAAGATCTGTCATGAAGTATTAGTTTTTCAAATCGTATTATAATTTAATCAATAGATTAAAAATAAAATAGAAAATAGGAGAAAAGAGAGTGGTTACTCTTCTATTGGTTCAGAATCATCTGGTTCAGCATCTACTGTAGGTGCTTCCACAGTTTTGACCTCAGTAGTTTCTGCAGGAGATTCTTCTGGAGTTTCGGCAGTTGCCTCAACTACAGGTGTTTCTACGGTAGTCTCTACTTCTGGCTCTTTGGCCTTTTTGGTAGTTGCCTTTTTAGTAGTCTTTTTGGTCTTTTTCTCGGCTTCTTCAGGGTCTATGACTCCTGCTTCACCAAGTGCAAAGATTACTTCCTCTTCAGGATGATGAGGACTGTCAACCATTCTGGCAATTCGTTTTTTGCCTGATTTCTTAAAGTAGATTCTGTATGTACTGGTATGTGCAACTACATTTCCACCAATTGGACGTGTTGGATCACCAAAGAAAACATCAGGTGATGCCATGACTTGGTTGGTTGCAATTGCTGCACAGTTGTATGTTTCTGCAATTCTAGAAAGCAAATGAACAAAGTGATTTAGTTTTTGTTGTCTTACTGATAATGTTCCTCTTCCAAGATATTCAGCACGGAACAGTCCAACTGCTGAATCTGCAACAATTAGCTTTACATTGTTTTCTTCAATTATTGGGCCTGCTTCTTCTAAGATTAGTACCTGGTGTGCACTGTTGTATGCGCGTGCCACTATGATTCTATCAAGAACTTTTTCTGGATCCATATCATGAGCTTGAGCAATGGATACAATTCTTTCAGGTCGGAAAGTGTTTTCAGTATCAATATACAAGACACTTCCTTCAAGACCACCTTCTTCTTTGCTTTTTTGAACCATAACAGACATTGTATGAGCAAACTGTGTCTTACCACAGCCAAATTCACCATATACTTCTGTTAGTGCTTGGGTCTCAAGGCCACCATCAAATAGTGTGTCAAGACAATTTGTACCTGTTGTAATCTTGCCTATGCTTTGTCTGTGCTTGTAAATTTCGCTTGCACTGACAAAGTCTTTGGCAATTAATCCACCTTCAACTAGGTGTTGACGTGCTTTATTAACAATTTTTTCAGCAGTATCCTTTTCCATTCCAGTAATTTCTGAAATTTCTACGGGACCCCTAACGATGAGATCCATGACGTTGTGGATACCTGCATCGGATAATTTTCTTGTAGTTACAGGACCTACGCCCTCTAAACTATCTAATCTTAAATCTTCTACCATACCGTATTGTACGGTACAAGTACTTTATAAGAGTATTGCTTAAAAAGATCATTACAAAATAACAAATCTAAATAAAAATAGACTATCTTCGTTTTCGTCTTTGTCCAGGTTTGTTTTGACCAGGATATCGACCTAAGACAAATCGTTTTTTAAAGTTATTTTTATTTCTAACACTAGAGCTAGTACCAACTATTTTTCTACCT
>JABDKK010000073.1 GCA_013002265.1 Candidatus Nitrosopumilus sp.
CTTGAGAAGTTAAAAAAAGATATTCAAGAAGAACAACACTGAATAAGATGATAATTTTTGATAATTCTTGTTCTAGAGAATTAGAACAAGGGTTAGTTGATACTAATTTTACGCGCCTTTAATACAAAGAACAGCGTAATGGATTTAATGAATTCGTGTAGAAAGTGTGGTTATGAAATGGCAGTGTACTCAAATTGTCATGTATGTAAAAAACCAATTGAATTAATCTGCCACAAGTGCAATACAAATACAGATAAAGAAATTCACTCAAAATGCATAATTGAAAAGATGCAGGCTGCGGCATAGTGAAAATTTTTGAATACATTACAAAAAATTGACCAAGAAAAATTATTCTGCAATTACTGCAATGTATCCAGATTTGTAACTGATGAAGTAATTGGAGAAATTGTCTGCTCTAACTGCGGATATGTTATTTCAGAAAATACTGAAAACAGAATTAATGAACGCAGACTTGTTTCAAACATATCTGACAATACAAGAACAGGTCCAGGACTAACATTGAAAATGCATGACAAAGGGCTCAATACAATAATTGGAGCACAGAACAAGGATTCAATTGGAAAGCCACTTTCAGCAACAACCATCCAAATATTTGGTAGATTGCGGAAATGGGACAGCAGATCACAAACAAAAAACTCTGCAGATAGGAATCTTAGATTTGCACTTCAAGAATTTGACAAAGTGCAATCAAAATTGGGTCTTTCTGATACCGTAATTGAGAGGGCATCGCTTTTTTACAGAAAGGCAATTGAGAGAAAACTTATTCGTGGCAGAACTGTAAAATCAGTTGCCGCAGCATGTTTGTATGCATCATGCAGGGATTTAGAGCATAATAGAACATTAACTGAGATTGCAAACCAATTCATGATTCATAGAAAAGAGGTTGCCAGAGGATACCGCATACTGTTTAGAGAGTTAGGATTTGTTGTTTCCATAGCTGATCCAATGAAGTCCATTGCCAAGATAGCAAGCAATATTGGAATAAAGGAGAAAACAATACGTAAAGCAGTACAGATTTTAGATGCAGCCCAAGATGCAGGAATCATAGCTGGTAAAAATCCAGAAATTATTGCAGCAACTGTAATTTATTCAGCATGCGTAATTACAGGTGAATCAATATCCCAAACCACAGTAGCAAAAGCTGCAGGAACCAGTACAGTCTCAATAAGAAATAGAATTCAAGAGTTTAAGACAAAACTGGGTCTTTTTTCCACAATTAACTAGGATTCAGAAAGTTATGACTATGTTGAAAAATAAGACTGTTTTACAGACAAGCAACAACAATCTGTTAATGTCGCCCAAAGGCACGAACATTCCAGACCATTATCGGGAATGTGAGGAAGGAGACTGCCAAAGGTTGGTTCCCTGCCCTCATGTAAGATGCCAAGAACATCGAACAGATATGGCAATAAAAGATTGGACTGTACCACATATTGAATCATGAAAAGTATGTCAACTAAAGATCATGTAATGAAGAGTGATTATAAAATAAAATTATCTGAGGACGATTTTGTTCTAGTTGGAATGAACTACAATTATTTTATGATTCCAAGACTTGCATATTCCAAAGATAATCTTGAAAAATTAAAACAACAGATTTTAGATGATCAGAAGATGACCGATGAATTAAGAACACTATGGGATGATGACATGCAGGATAAATCTCTAGAAAAGATTTCACAGATAATGGAAAAATATTTTGGAAGAAAAGCAGAACAGCAACAAATCTAGAACTACAAGAGATGTAGAATTTGGTATGTCTCTATCAAGTGAAGATATCAACAAAATTGAGGAAAAAATCATGAGTGAAGATGATACTGAAACACAAAATAACAGCCTTACCAATCGAGTGGTTTTGATTAATACCTGTACAAACTGTGGTAATAGATTCAAACCTGTAAACAGTATGATATGGGAAACATTATGCGATTTGTGTATGAGATAAAAATAAAATGGGTTTGTAAAAAGAATTCAGTTTTCTCCAATCATTAATGATCTGAATCCATTGAGGCTTGAACCATTTTTGTGCAATACTATGGGTGGGCACCAAACTAATTTCACAAAACTCGCTCCCAGTACTTAACAAATTAGGAAATATCTCAGTTCAGGCATGTGAAGAAGAAAATAAAAATTGAGTTAAAGCATGAAATCCATACGAAAACACGAACTTTTAAGCAAAATTTAAGTTTTCACAGACTAATGGGTTTGTGTACAATACACCAAACTTTGCTAAAAAAGTTCTATTTGTTTTGAGAAACAATATTTCTTCTTCTTTTACTATTACAGTTTGGACATTTTAGAATCAATTTCATACTGCTTGGTTTTTTTGAGAATACTGTGCCACAATCCATACAAACACGTAGGTCTTGTAATTCTTCCATACTGTAATGATGTAGTCTTTACAAATAAATTATTTTCAGATTTCCATTTCTTAACATCAGCAATACTGGAGGGCGGTTTATTCTGCAACAGTTGGCATGATCCAACAAACAACAGCCTCTGGAGATAACGTGATGTTGTCTGAACTGGCAATTCTTTAGGAAACCGCGAAGCCTTTTTTACAGTTAGTCATGATTCTTTATCTTCAATCTTTTTGATTTCTTTTTCTATTTTTTGAATATTCTTATTCCAAATTTTGATATATTTTTCTATTTTTTCAATCTCTTTTTTATCATTAGAATTTGATTTAATCAAGGATTCCCTCTTTTCTAAATGTTGATCGAGTCTTTTTTTAGAATCATCTAACTTTTTGTATTGGAATCCCAAGACTTTTTTTGTAATAAAATTCATACACATTCAACCACCATTCTTTTAATTAAAATATTGATCTTGTGGATTTTGGAAATAAAGAACAGTTTGCTATTTTGTCAAAGGGATTCATAAAAATAAGAATAAAAAATAGGATTGGATTATTTCAGGCGTCGATATATCTCTTTGAATTCAACTGAAAGGTTATGAAGAGATATTTAATGTAAAATCCAACACTTTCAAAACTTCCAGATGCTCGGATCAAAGAATCTGTCTAGCTTGCCAATTCGACTGGTTTCAGAATCATGGTTATCAAATTGGCGAGTGTGAGATTTTCAGGTTGAACAAAGGCAAGCAGTAAGAGCCGAAATGATGTGAAGTCCATTATTTACGCTAGACTTCTAACATGAATCCATTTAAAAAATAAAATTCAGAGGTATGATTTAGACTTTTTCAAAATTCACAAAATACCAAATTCAACTTCATTAAAATTTAGATTCATCTACAAATGGGTGAAAAAACATAAAAAAATAAAATTTTGATGTATATATCAGGTATTCATTATAAAATTAATGAGTTTCAAACCAGACAAAGAACAAACTCCTAACATCATAGACATTCTTTTGAGTAAAAATCCAGATAAAACAATTGACTCAGACACGTTGATAAAAAACGTACAAAACAGAATCAACAAAGCATTAGAAAAAGGATATCAGTATACCAGAGTAATTGATTCATCTGAAAAATTTCTGAGAAAAAATGTATTTGGACAAATAAGCATGGCAGTGCTGTACGTCGATATCGTAGGCTCTACAGAAATGAGTATGACATTGCCACCAGAAAAACTGTCTATAATTATAAGTTCATTTTCTCAGGAGATGTCTTATGTAATTGAAAAGTTCCAAGGATATGTTCTAAAATTTGTCGGAGATGCAGTAATAGGATATTTCGTAGAAAACAAAACAAATCAAATACCAGCAGTATACAATGTGGTGGCCTGTGCAGAATCCATGATAAAAGTCGTAAAACAAGGAATCAACCCCATTCTAAATAAAATAGGACTTTCAGAAATCAGAATAAAGATAGGTATTGATTTTGGAAATAATTCAGTAGTTCGATATGGAGCAGATGAGCAAAAAGCATACGTTGATTTACTTGGACCTACAATGAACGTAGCGTCAAAGATACAAAATCTGGCAAAACCAAACCAGATCATAGTAGGGCAAGATGCATATGACAAACTCGACAAATACATGCAAGGATTTTTCTCAGACATGACAGATGAGTTGGTTAATCCTTTGCCACATTTTTCTGGTGATCTGGAAAAAAAATACCGCGTTTACAGATACACATATCAATGAATTATTTTAAAAAAATTTCATATTTTTCTTCATGTCAACATAGCAGAGAAACATTGTGTGATTGAAAAATTAATCAATAAAATTTTAACAGTCAGTTTTTTAAAATTTCAAATTGCATTTTTGTTTATTTTGATTTCTAAAATTGTTTTAACCCGTGTAAGAGGTGTGATAATGTGTTAATTCTATTTGTCTGCTTTTGGGGTTTCTGCTTTTGGTTCTTCTTTCTTTGGTTCTTCTTTCTTTGGTTCTTCTTTTTTGTCATCATTTGCGACGACTATTGTGGGGTTTGTTTCTGTATTTGTCATACTATATAGTAATCTATACTTAATATATACCCGCGTATTAATTTCCATAGTAATAAAAAAAGAATATAGAAGTTTACGTACAATTGGGAAAAATTACACCAGTATATATGATCAAGAATCATATCAAAAGCATGTTCGAAAAAATAATTAAAAAACTAAAATCAGGATCTTGTAAAACTGCAAAAACAGATGATGTGAATTCATTCAAAGAACATCAAAAGAAAAATGAAAAATCAGTGAAATGAAATACAGTTGTAAAAAATGTAATTTCAAATGGAAAGGAACGTCGTATACGTTTGATGAAGTTCGTGATCATGAAAAGGAGCATTTGAACAATAAAATAAAATCAAAAGTGTTGAGGGCAAAAACAAAATAATGTCCACTAGATGTAAAGTCTGCAACACTGTAAAAAATACTCTGTCAAGTAATGATGAAAAGTGGGAATGCCAAACATGTGGGAATTTACTTGACGCCCAGGGAGATGTTATTACCACATAAATAATTCAACTTATTGGAAGCAGAATAATTATCAGTTAAAAGAAGATAGGCTAGAAGAGACATTAGTATGTATGTCAAATCAACTATATTGTGAAGTATGCCATAAACCAAAGTTTCCTCGATTTGAAAAACAATAAAAACATGAAAGCAAAGTCGCATAGGCTTTGAGTTTAAATTATTTTGTTTATTTTTTTATTGTATTTTATCTTTCTAAATTTCCTACTCCGCTATCAGCTGATATCTGCTCATAGTTGTTAGTATGACAGTTAGGACATACCCCTCTGGAAAATTTTTCATTATACACAGTTCCACAATCAGTGCATACCCTCAAATCTTTTACATCAATCATGCTAATTTACAAGAGTGTTCAGAGTTAAACATTACTAGAATCAGTTATATCAAGTCACAAAAATACTGATTAAAAATAAGGTGTAGTTATTTTAGTCTCCTATAGATCTCTTTGAATTCAACTGAAAGGTTGTAAGAGATATTTAACAAGTGGGCCAGTTGGTTCATCGAGGTTTTCCCATGTCCTAGCTGTCGAAGAATAGTTAATGCCTTTTGCGGAGAACTTTTCAAAAGAGGGTTTTTTCCAGACCAGGACTTAAAGGCCTCCTCAACGTCAAGTGAGAAATTCAAAACAAATTCTCTCCAGTTGTTCATTGCTTTTAGAGCTTTTTCGTTTAGCAAAACCTGAGACAATTCACGAAATTCGTTTTTTCTGTCAGCATATAACATCTCAAGTGCTTGCTGAATTTTTTCCTCCTTAAACTCAGGAGTATTTAACATATACATTCCTACAATGCTCATAAAGTATTATGCTCACCATCACAGATAAATCAGTAAGTCAATTCTCTGAAAATTTGTGAAATTTTATGATTGAAAATTAACACATGTTAACATAAAAAAAGAAAAAATTGGAACTTATTGGAATGGGTCTATAAACGGACAGTTAACTATATGGTCACTATCCATTGGACGTGCTATACCAATATTGATCAAGCCAGCTTCCCTGTATGCATTCAGATCGCCAATGGTCTCTAGTACTTGAGCATCACTTGGATTTTCCCAGCCTGTCATGAAGATTCTCCACATTGGAGAATAGTTTGCATCACCAGGAGCTCCGGCTGCAATTCCGGGTTGGAATCCTAACGGACCAGTACCTGCTATACCGTCTTTGAACTGAAACAAGTCAACTGCTGCTGAGTTTGCAATCAATGCCGCAGAGGTTGGCGCACTAACAACACCCATCATTCCGGCAGGACCGCTTGGTGTAGCATCTGTTACAATGTAATAGATC
>JABDKK010000081.1 GCA_013002265.1 Candidatus Nitrosopumilus sp.
TCCTCTAAGTGGGTGCTCTCCTCTTCCGATGAAAATTCCAGGTGGCTCAGCCATGTAGTTTCCGACTTCGACTTCCTTGCCGTCCATGATGGCAATTCCGTACTTTGCCTTTAGCTTCTCACGTAACTCTTTTCTTTTTGCTGCAAGAGATTTTTTTTCCTCTTTTGTCATCATCTCTTTTAGATCTTTTTCTTTGTCAACTACCTTGAAGGCTTCAGAAAAATCAATGTCCTCATATGAAATTTTTTTAAATTTTGAATCTAATGTTTTAGCAAAATCTGCTGTAAAGTTTTTCTGAAATACCTTGTCTTGAGCATAGGGCGTGTCTTTCTTTTTTGCCCACTGGTATACCATCTCTTCCTGATTAGGATCAAGATTGACAGTCTCTCCTTTGATCTTTATCTTAATTCCTTGGACCTCATAGGGTGGTGGGAATAAGATTCCGTTATGTTGAAGGGTTTTCCATTTCATTCTTTTCACTTTAAAATTGTGGACTTTGACAAAAACTCTATTCTATGTATATATCAATTTAATGTACAGGTATGATGTCATCTGGGAAACAGCTCTTTGCTCATGTATTTTTCAAATTCCAAGTCTGTTTTCATCTTTTTTGCCTCTAAAAACATGGCAGCATCAGTACCTACTGGATATCTGGGCAAAATCTCCTTGTCGTGAATTGCCTTGATGATGGCATCAGCTACCTTGGATGGCGGTGTTCCCATCTCTACCATCATTTTAAGGCCAGCCAAAATATTCTCTGTTAGCGTTTTGTATTTGGGGTCTGTTTTTGATTCGGGAACCTTCATTGAATTAAAAAAGTTGGTCTTTATCACTCCTGGCTCAATTAGCGTTACCTTGACGCCAAACTGCCCCAATTCATACCTTAAACATTCAGTTAGCCCTTCCAGTGCAAACTTTGTGCTAATGTATGCCGGAGATCCCGGCAATCCAAGCCTTCCAACAACAGAGCTAATGTTTATGATGATTCCTGAGTTCTGTTTTCTCATAATTGGGGCAACCTCCTGGATGATTCTTACAATGCTAAAAAAGTTAGTTTCAAACTGCTTTCTAAAATCATCAATACTTACATCCTCTGTGCATCCAAACTGGCCGTACCCTGCGTTGTTTACAAGAACGTCCAATCTTCCAAACTCTGTTTGTATTTTTTTAACAGCTGCAACAATTGATTTTTCCCTATCAACATCTAGTTCTATGATTTTTATCAATAGGTTCTCTTTTTTTGCAGCATGTTCCAGTTCTGCCCCTTTTTTTGTATCTCGCATGCTTGCAAAAGTAGTGTAGCCATCTCTTGCAAGTGCAAGTGATGTTTCTAATCCGATTCCTGAAGAACTACCAGTAACAAGTGCTACTTTTTCCATGATATTCCTGAATTGCCGGCATATTTATCCCATTTTGATTTTGCTATAATAAAGGCCTGTCTCCTTCAGAAGGATCAATCAGTTCTGTCTTCTCTCCGCTGTTTATTCTCTCAAGAATTTCCAATGAGGAATACTTGTGCAAAAATTCATTGTTATTGCCACATCTGTATGAGAATGTACACCTTGGGCATCCTGACTCGTTTTTGCATGGGCACTCCTTTACAATGTGCATGCTTCGCTCTAGGGCATTCTCAAATCTATCATAGAGTGCTTTGCTTGCCCCACTGCCGCCAATAGCCCCGTCATAAATGAAAATCAAGCCTGAAGTTCCTAGTGAAATTCCCCCCAAATCCTGCGATACTCCACCTGTTATCATATTGCTTCCCTCAATTACAACGTGCTCTGTTGCATGATATCCGCTGGCCTCAGCATAATCCTCATCTTCGGCATCCTCTATGATTTTAAGTGGTCTTGGTGCATGAAATACAATTCCCTTTGTTACAAAATCATATTCCAGAGGACTATCAAGTGATACTTTTTCTCCCTGTGTGACTTCTTGTCCAAGTTCTATGTTGACATATCCGTAAACCTTCTTTTGAATATGTAACTTGCAAAATGCAACCTCTACTCCTTTTGCTTTTCTTCTTTCATAGATTGTCTCAATTGTTGGCCATTCTTCTGTTAGTGATTTGGTATAGTATGGATAGTCTCTTGGAATTCTCTCTAGTTTTGCATAATTTTTTTTTGGATAATCAAACTCTTTTACTTTGTAACGAATTCCAGCTAGAAAATAGATTGCGTCCTTGTGCAACTCCTCAAGGGCAATAGGCAATACCCTGTCTCCGACTTTTTTCTCATTTAAGAAAATATTAATAGAGTTTCCTATTCCTCTGATGCTGTACTCGTTTAGCATCGAATTGATTTTATCAAAATTTGGAATTATTCTGTTGTTTTTTACTAAAAGGTTCTCTTTGATTATGTGATGCTCTATTACTTCTTGGTGCTCTTTTATCTCATGCTTTGAGATAGGCCTATCGCAAGCCATTGCCAAGACTTGAAATTCTTCGACAAACGGATTTTTAGGATCAATGTAGGTTTTTTCAATATCTTCAAAATAATCATCTGGATGGTTTTTGTAGTATTGGGAGATTGGATCATTTCCCAATGCCAAGAATGCGTAACCTTTCTGTCCTTTTCTTGCAGCCCTCCCAATTCTCTGAATCAGTCGATTTACTGGAATAGTTGAGGAAATTACACAATCAACATTTCCCACATCTATGCCTAATTCAAGCGTGGGAGTGCAAGAAATTGCATCAAGCCTGCCTTCTTTGAATTGCCTCTCAACTGATGTTCTGTATCTTGCCATAAGTCCTGCCCTGTGAACTTTGATGTTTATTTTTTGTTTTTTTGCTTGAATTGCTAAAAGCTCAGAATTCAGATGTGAGTTGTTAAAAACCATGGTCTTGTGATTTTTTTGAGTCATTTTTTTTGTGAGCTCAACCATTAATGCCCTCTGAGTTCTCAGTGAGGGAAATAACATTACAAAATCTGTTTGGCCTTTCTTGCCTGAACCCTGTATGATTTGCATTTTCTCTCCGAAGATTTTTTGGCAAAATTCTTTTGCATCTTCTAAAGTTGCAGACGCTGCCACAAATTGTAACTTATTACTGCAAATTCGCTTTAGTCTTTTTATGATGTAATGAACGTTAGAACCAAAAATACCTGAATATACATGGGCTTCATCAACTACAAGAATCCTTGTTGACGCAAGTAGCGATGAAAATTTAGTTTGATGCCATAAGTGATAATGCATCACATCAAAATTTGTAACTAGTATTTGAGGCGGGTTCTCAATGATGCCTCTTCTTTCAATTTGATTTGTATCTCCATCAAAAATTTTTACATCGACTTTGATTTTATCTGCAAAATTTTGAATTTTTGGAAACTGATCTCTTGACAATGCCTTGGTTGGATATACAAAAATTGCAAAAACATTTCCACTGACAGCATCCTTTTTGATTTTTTGAATTACTGGAATCAAAAATGCTTCTGTTTTTCCTGATGCAGTAGGAGCTTCAATTACAATATTCTGACCAAATAAAACTTCTTGAATTGCCTCTTCTTGAAATTTATAGAATTGCTCAATTTTGATTTCCTTTAGATAATCTGAGATTGAATCATCTAGCCCAAAATCTTCTACTCTAGAGCCCATTTTAGGCTCAGGATTCTTCAAAACTTTGTATTCTGATACATAGTCTCTTTTTGAATATAGGATTTCTTCAGTTATTTTATCTGGATTGTTTTTGCCAATCATGTTCCTGATTTCATTTTCTGCTCTAACAATTCCCTCATCTTCAAGTCCTTCAGAGATTCCAGTTTCAGATACAAGTCCTTGATCAAATCTTGAGAGAAACTCAAGGAATACCTCGTCCACATTTTTAGAGAATTCTAAAATATCTTCAATTTTGCATTTCACACATGACACATGCATCCTTTTGTTGAAAGTTCTCTGAATCTCTATCTTAGAATTACACTTTGGACATGAAAATTTCATCTACTGAATTGGTAATGTTTGGTGATTTATTGTTTAATCACTACAATTGGCCCATGACATTATTAAGATGGGAAGTAGTCTTGAATTTAAAAATGAAAAAAATACAAATCAACAAAATTTACAATGTTAATTGCATTGATGTAATGAATTCCATGAAAAAAAATTCAGTTGATCTTGTGATTACTGATCCACCTTTTGCCATAAACTTTAAGGCAAAAAAAGCAAATTACAACCGAATTTCATCAAGAGTTCTGACTGGCTATAACGAGATCAAGCCCGAGGATTACTATGATTTCACATTTGCCTGGATGAGTGAAGTTTTTAGAATTCTAAAGGATACTGGAAGCATGTATGTTTTCTCTGGTTGGAATAATCTCAAAGATATTTTACAGGCACTGGATGATGTTGGATTCAAAACTGTGAATCATATAATCTGGAAGTACCAATTTGGAGTTGTAACAAAAAGAAAATTTGTCACTTCCCATTATCACTGTCTTTATGTTTGTAAGGATGACAAGAAAAGAAAATTTTTCCCATTTTCTAGGTTCAAACAAGATGCTAAAACAAACAATGGTCGCAGTCTTCACTATAAGGATAAAGAAGATGTTTGGGATATCAAAAGAGAGTATTGGTCTGGTGATGAGAAAACACCAACAAAACTTCCATCAGAACTTATAGAAAAAATATTGCATTATTCAAGTGAAAAAAAAGATCTTGTTTTGGATCCATTTCTTGGCTCCGGTCAAGTTGCAGTAGTTAGCAAATCCCTTAAAAGAAATTTTGTTGGGTTTGAAATAGTTCCTGACTATTTCAAATTTGCAAAAAAACGACTAGACGAAGATCTCTATAGGATCAAAAAATAAAAATGACTAGCTCTTTTCCTTCTCATCTACTTTTCTCTGGCCAATTTTAGATGAAATAATTTCCCGTAACTCTTCATCAGTTTTGTCTTGAACCTTAACTCCTATTGATTTTGCCATCATCTCTAGTTTCTCTCTCTCAGTTCCTACAGGTCCTGATATTTTTGGCACCTCTCCCGTCGTATCTTTCATATGATCTTTGATTTCGTTTTTTGCATTGTTGTATTCATTAACTGCCTGTCCTAATTTTCTTGCCGCACCTGGAAGTTTCCCAGTTCCTAAAATCAAAACCAATGCTACAAAAATAATAATTATCCATTCACTTCCTCCTACATTTAATGAATATTCTAGCATAATGGGATATTTTCTAAATTAAAATTAAACCTAATGTTGAGTTTGTGCCTAGCAATTACTCCCATCTTTGAAAATCAGCCATGAGAATACACGAATTAATTTAAAGAAGTTCAGTGATGATGTAATTTATGAAAAAGATTGAAGCAATAGTTAGACCTGCGCTAAGAGATAAAGTGGTTTCAGAAATCAAAAAACACGGTGTAGGCGGTGTCACTATACATCATGTTCAAGGACAAGGAAAGGAAGATCCACCTTTAGTTGGACAATACTTTAGCAGGGACATGGTAATTTGTGTGGTAGAAGATCCAAAATTAGATGCAATCTTAGAATCCATTGCAAATGTTGCATGTACTGGCGAGAAAGGCGATGGCAAAGTTTTTGTAACTGCAGTCAGTGATGCGCTAGATCTATGTACGAAAAAACGAGGAACCACGTCAATTTAGAACTCTTTGTGGCTCTAACTTTCTTCTAGAAATTATAGCCAGTATTGTAACTCCAATTCCTATGATTCCAAATATCAGGTATGGAGTATGATTTCCAAATGATTGAGTAATTGGTCCTCCGATGGTTGGACCTATTGCCCAGCCCAATCCAAAAACAGTTTCATAGGCCCCAATAATTTTTCCTGAAACTTTTTTGGATGTTCTACTCAAGATAATCTCTAGTGTTAATGGGAAAAATATGCTAAATCCAAATCCCATTAGAACCAAAGCAATTCCAAATGTAATGAGTGAGTCTGCAACAACTGAAATTGTAAGACCAACAGAAACTGCAATTGTTGCTGCAATCAAAGTTTGACTGGTTTTTCTGGCTAGCTTTCCAGCTAACGCAAGTGAGACAACACGTGAAATTCCAAAAACAAAATACAAAAGCAAAATATCTGTATCATTCATCCCGTTATCATTTAAGAATGCAGGATAGATAGTCAGAATTATTCCAAATGACGATGTGCAGAATATTAGCAAGACAATTACTTCTGGAAATCTTTTCATTTCCTTTACTGATGAAAATGAAATTCTTTCATGATGTATTCTGACCTTCTTTTTTGAGACTAAAAGTGCGGTAATTATTGCAGTTGCCAAGATGAATGCTGTAATCTGGAATAGAATCCTGTATGTGATGTCTAGTCCTTCAAGAAATACTGTTCCTAATAGTGGTCCAATCATGAAACCTATGACAAAAAACATTGTAAACCAAGAGATGTTTTTGACTCTGTCTTTCTCACTGCTTTGGTTAGAGATTATGGATTCGCATGGAGGCCAAAAGAATGCATGGGCTACTCCTGTCATAATTCTGAATCCCATGATTTCAGGAGCAGAATGTGCAATTGATAGAAGATAAATTGATGCAGAATTAATTGCAGCACCTAATGCAAGCAAGAATCCATTATTGATTCTATCAAGAAGAATTCCTACAAAAAGTGGAATGAACATGTATGGAATAAAGTTGGCTAATCCGATTAATCCTAACTCCGAATAAGTTGCACCTACAATATTTTTTGCAAATACGGGAAGTATAGGTCCGTGTAGTCCGTAAGAAATACCAATGATAAAACCTGTAATGTTTACTAGAATTAGAATTCTGTTCATTTGTATGCTGCAACCATTATTGCTCCACCCATTAGATCTTTCTCAAATTCCACTCTTGAGAATTTTTCTAACAACAACCCTTCGAGTTTTTTATTTTGTGGCCATCTTTTGAAAGTCCCATACAACGTTCCAAATTTCAAACCCAGTCTGCCCCCTGCGGCAAATGCAAGAATAGGTAGTATGCATCTTAGATAAAATGAAACGCCTGCTCTGATAAATGCGCTGTCTGGTTTTCCCAAATCGACAATTACAAACCTTCCATCCTTTTTCAAAACCCTGTGAATTTCAGATATTGCAATTCTCAAATTGATTGCATCCCTCAATGAATAACCGCAAAGTACTGCATCAAACTCTTCGTCTCTAAACGGAATGTGCTCAAAAACACCATTTGCCATGTCTGGGGTTTTTTGAAAATGACCTCCTGTATTTTTGAGCATTGGCACAAGCGGATCATAGAGTGTAATTGAAATTTTTCCATCAGTTAATTTTAGGGCTGTCTTTGACATGTTTCCAAACCCAGAACCTGCGTCAAGAATTTTGTTTCCCGGTAATACTCTATTAGAAATTCCCCTGTTTCTATGCTCTACGTCTTTTCCTAATGATATAATTGAATTTACTTTATCATAAACTGGAATGATCTCTCGAAGTACTTCCATTACTTCTCCCCAATAACTTCCTAAGCCCATAACAATTCGTCTCTATACACTAGTTTGAATAGTTTTCAAATCTAAAACTTCTATTGTGCAGAAAACTTTGATGAATTTTTTGAATACTCTGCCAAATCTGACTCTGAAATTTTTTCAAATGTCTTTTCTTGAGATGTAATCTTTGCCATTTTGACATGGTTGATTCCGTCTTTTTGCTCTGCTTTTAGATTGATTGCCGCTATTGCAAGAGCTGCAGCATCATCAAGACTCATTTCTTTATCGTAATGTTTTTCCAAAAACGCATTTACATCATCAGAACCTGCACCAATTGCAATTGCTGCATATTGTACATATGTTCCACTTGGATCAGTTACATAGATTGATTCACCTTTTTGATCAATTCCTGCAATTATCAAAGCAACTCCATTTGGGCGCACGCCGGAATATTGAGTAAATTGATGTGATTGATCTGCTAAATGTTTTGCAACTGTTGCAACCTCCACAGATTCATCATAAGTCATTTTATTTCCCTGTGAGAAGAATCTGGCACTATCTACTTGAACACGTGCATCTGGAATATATCCTGCCGCTGCCACTCCTATGTGATAATCGACTTGGAAAATCTTTTGAGTAACATCCGAAGTTTGTAGTACTCGTGGTTTTTCTTCAACTGCTAAAATAACCCCGTCTTTGCTTAGAATACCAAGTGCAAGCGTTCCTCTTTTTACAGTCTCAATGGCATACTCGACTTGGTATATTCTGCCGTCTGGAGAATACATTGTTGGAGTCATATCGTAACCTCGAGATGCCATCATGATATGACGAGTTTATTCTCAGTCAATTTAAGGGTAATTATCCCATGCAAAGAATGGCCAATCTGGAAAAGATCTGGAAGCCTAGTGAAAGATCATGTTACAAGACAAATTTATCTAAAAATCTTTAATTGTTTTTAATTTTTCATAGACCAATTTCTAAGGGACTGGATCAACACCACGTGGTTTATGTATAGATATTTTCATTAAATCACAGTATTCAAATAATATTGAAAATAATTAATTTCGTGCCCAGCATTGCTGCCTTTGTTCGTATGATGATTTTGTTTTGGAAAAATGGCGATGTATTAGAGCCCATATTGAAAGCACTACCTGATACACTTCCTAAAATTGGGGATGAGATGAAAAAAAGTGGAAAATTTACTTCAGACGTAAGTAAAATGCTAAAGGATGACGGAGGAAATCCAATTAATGCAGAAAAGGTTTCAAAACAAATTGCAACAGTTCTTGAGAACACAGAGTTTCCTTCATTTAGCATTCCTGCTCCATTTCCATTTCATAATCAGGGTTCCAAAACTGCATTGAAATGGGCTGCATTTACAATTAGACAAGCAGCAGATTCAATCAAAATTCAAGTTCCAACTGGGATCGCAATGAATCCTAAGACGGTAGGGATAGGAGGATTCACTGTTCCAATACCTGATGTAGACAAGCCTTTAGATCCATATCATATTTCTATAACAAAAGAGGTCCCAGATGCATTGAATGATGTTAGTGAGATGTTAAAGACTACAGCAAACGTATTAGAAACACTGGAATCAAACACTATTCATCTCATAAAACAAACTCAAGGTCAAATGACTCAATTAGGAGAAACATTTGGCACTGCAGGTGGCCTGCTTTATACCACTGGAAATTATGTTTATTGTGCAGGGAAAATATTTTGCTTAGAACCCCCTTTACCAAATGATGAAATGCAATGTCCGCCTCCATGATCAAAAAATTATTAACAAAATGATCTTGCATAATCATATCCAAGATTTAGTAAAAAATTAACTTGGAGTCAGTTTTTCTCTAACCGTAATTCCTAAAACAACAAGACCTCCACCTGCACCTAGAACAATTATCCAATGATAGTCTGCAATCACCTTTTTTGTTAATTCAACATAAAAGCCTTGAATGAATATGTATGATGCTACAGAACCTCCAAGCAGAAGAAATATTCCAATAATGGTGACTAGCATGATGTCTTTTTTTGTTGCTCCTAGAAGTGTATCAGTTGGCATGAAATGATTTTTCAATTTGTCGTATTTAATGACCCGAAATTTCTATGATTTCGTAATCCTAGTATAGATTATGAAATACTGGCAAATTTATTAATACAAAATCAGAATCTCGTTTCTTTGTAACGATCATGCGGTGTATGATCATATTCATATACTTCTTATGTA
>JABDKK010000116.1 GCA_013002265.1 Candidatus Nitrosopumilus sp.
ATGTTGATGAGCTGGTAAAAGAGTTAATCAAAAACGCTGCAGTTGAATTTACTGCATACTATTACTTTACCAACCTCAGAGCACATTGTACAGGCATGGAAGGAGAAGGACTCAAAGGAATTATCGAAGATGCAAGACTAGAAGATCTTAGCCACTTTGAATCATGTCTTGAGAGAATCTACCAGTTGGGAGGTTCTCTTCCAAATGATGCAACAGAATTTATTAAAATTTCTGGTTGTGAATTCTTACAGCTTCCAGCAAATCCAACAGATCATAAAGCAATTCTAGAAAAATGTCTTAAAGCAGAACAAGGAGCAATTGTCAACTGGAATAAAATTTGTCAGATGACCCACGGAAAAGATCCTGCCACATATGACATTGCAAAAGACATCTTAGCTGAAGAGATTGAACATGAGTCGTGGTTCTTAGAGTTGATCTACGGAAGACCATCAGGACACATGAGAAGAAAATATTCAGGTGAGAGGCCACATACTAGAAAACACTCCAGAGCACTTGATATGGCATAATTGCCAAATCACTTTTCTTTCTTTTACAAACAAATTATGTGATTTGAGATGTGACATGTTGTTAAGATGAGTTGGGTTATCACGGTTATATAGAAAAACGATGTTATAATATTGTGGTAAAGCAAATCAGCCTAGATGCTTGGCAGATTCAGCAATTATCAGATCTCTTAGAAAAAGGCTCAAACATTGTTGCAAAAACAAACCGGCCAATTGTTTTGTATAGACAAACACTAGAAGAAGAAGACGAATCATATGAAGAAATTGTTTGTACATTAACCAATGGATATGTAATTGAGCAGATGGTCACCTCAGGTGGAGTATTGGTTCCAAGTTTTCATCAGCAGTTTGTTTTTACGATCCAAGAGTATCCCCAGGAATTATTGAGAAAAAGTAAAGATCGCTTTTTGGAGATGATAGATTTTCTTGAAGAACAACTAAGATAACATCATAGTTAATAAAGACCATAAAATTCACAGATTTTGCATGCGTTTACTAGAGTTTCAGGCAAAAGAATTATTCAGAGAATATGGAATTAATCTGCTTGACAGCAAAGCATCAAAAAATATTGAAGAAGGACGCAAGCATGCAAAAGAGTTAGGCTACCCATTTGTAATTAAAATCCAAGTTCCAGTAGGAGGACGAGGAAAGGCAGGCGGAATCCAGGTCTGCAAAAATGACGACGAGTTTGAATTAAAGTATCCTCAAGTAATGGACTTGACAATAAAAGGGGAAAAAGCTAGAGCCATACTTTTGGAAAAAATGGCAGATATCAAAAAAGAGTTGTACCTATCATTATTTTTAAACCGCTCAAAGAGATGTTACACAATAATTGCATCAGCTGAAGGCGGTGTAGAAATTGAATCAGTTAAAAATCAAATTATCAAAGAAGTTGGATTAGGGGATGTTTCTGATGAAACGGCAAAAGAAGTTGCAACAGAGATGGGATTGCAAGGAAAGGCTTCAGAGCAATTTGTAGATACGCTAAAAAAATTATCAAAATTAACAACAGAAAAAGAAGCAGAGCTTGCAGAGATTAATCCTCTAGCTATTATGCAAGATGATTCAATCATGGCACTTGATGGCAAATTTGTTACAGATGATAACAGTAATTTCAGACATGAGGAATTACAAAAATATCAAGAAAAGACAGAGATAGAAGAGAGAGCAGAGAAAAGTGGATTCTCACTTGTTGAGCTTGACGGGGATATTGCAGTAGTGGGAAATGGCGCAGGTCTTGTAATGTCTACACTTGACATGTTATCAGATAATGGTGGAAAGGCGGCATGTTTTCTTGATGTTGGTGGCGGCGCAACAACAGAATCAGTTTATGAAGCATTGACACTGATTAGCAAAATAAAAAGAGTAAAGGGAATTCTTGTAAATCTCTATGGCGGAATTGTAAAGACCACAGTAGTAGCTGAAGCATTTCTAAAGGCATATGAAGACAATCTAATTGACTTGCCAGTATTCTCTAGACTAAAGGGAACAGAATCAGATAAGGCAAAAGAGATGCTTCAAGGATCACGAACTAAAATTTTTGATTCAGTAGAAGAGGCAATCAATGCTGCAGTCATGGGAGTAAAGAAATGACTGACATTTTTGAATTACTAAAGGGAAAGCCAGAAGATTCAGATTACAAAAACAAAGGAGTGATTGTACAAGGAATTACAGGATCATATGGTTCACTGCATGCACAAAACATGATCAAATATGGAACAAATGTTGTAGCAGGAGTTACTCCTGGAAAAGGAGGACAATCATGGAATGACAGTGTGCCAATTTACAATACAATGAAAGAAGCAGTAGAGTCAACTGGTGCAAAAATTTCAATTATCTTTGTTCCAGCTAAATTCTTCTTATCTGCCGGAAGAGAAGCACTAGAGGCAGGAATCAAATTGCTAGTAGCTATTCCAGAACATGTTCCAGTTAGAGACACAATGGAATTGTTAGATATTGCAGAGAAAAAAGGCGCTGTAATTATCGGACCAAATACTCCCGGAATCATGATTCCAGAATTGATTAAAATTGGGATAATGCCTGCAATGCCATTTAAAGCAGGAAACATTGCAGTGTTATCAAAGAGCGGAACACTACTTTATGAGATTTCAGATGCACTAACTAACTCAGGGTTTGGTCAATGTATAACAGTTGGAATTGGCGGAGATCCAATTAATGGAACAAGACTAATTGATGCATTTGACATGGTAAAAGATATTCCAGATTTAGAGGGATTGGTAATTGTTGGAGAAATTGGTGGAGACTCTGAGGAGATGCTTGCCCAGAAGATTATCGATTCAGGATTTAAAAAACCAACTGTAGCATATATCGCAGGACGTGCAGCACCTAAAGAGAAGAGAATGGGCCATGCAGGTGCTATTGTAATGGGAACGTATGGTTCTGCTGAATCCAAAGTTTCAATGTTTAACAAAGCCAACATTCCAGTAGCAAAAAGACCTGCCGAAGTACCAGTATTACTAGCAGGAAAGATGGAAAAATCCGATTAGAATAAAAGAGAGTGAATGGGGGAAAAATTAATGCCTATTACAGACCCAGAAAAGAAACGAATTGCACAACAAGCACGACTTGTAATGAGAATTTGCTTTAACTGTGGTTGCAGAAATGATATTGGGGCTAAAAGATGCAGAAAATGCAGAAATCCATACCTGAGATTAAAGAACAGGAACCTAGGCGTAAAGAAATAGAACTAGTAATTCATCAATCTTTGTCTATAAGATACTATTGCAGATCTTAATTCCGATTTGTATTGCGATACAAATGACTTTGCAGCATCAGGACTATCCAATTCTTCTAAAGAAATCTGAATATCATCGGGTAATTGATCATTCATCTGGTAGAGTACCTTGGCAGCTTCAACGTATTGTCCCAAATTCTCAGCATATTCCAGTGCCAGTTGCATTCTACCAATTAGGGCATCAAATTCTTGCAAAGACATATCAATTATTTCCAAAGTCAGTAGAAAAGGCCAGGGTAATAACAATATCAAAAATAGCAAAGACAAAAAAACTCGTCATTTTTTAGAATCGTTGGACCGGTCGTCTAGTTTGGTTTGGATGACGCACTCACACTGCGTAAGGGAATTATTCCCCGCAAAGGTCGTGGGTTCAAATCCCATCCGGTCCACTACATCTGTTTTGATGGACTGTAAGTTACTCATGAAACTTTTCAAAAATAATATGACAAAAAGAAAAATTTCTTTTTGAAAACCAAACATTTTGTTGAAAAAATATCTTCAGTTCTGTATCCTAAACATGTTTTAATTCAAAAGAATTTATGAATCTGTAAAAGAATAATATGAAAGAATTGATACATTAAAAAATGTGGCCATAAATGCAAAAATCATTGCCACTGAATTTTTGCAAAGAAACTAGCGTAAATGTAAGTGAAGATAATGAATAAAACAGATGATTTAGAAACAAAAGATTCTCCCAGATGGCATTCTAAAATTAAGGTTGATTCAAAAATAACACTGGCAGTCATAGACATGCAGAGACTATTCTTGACTGACAAAAAATCTCCATGGTGTGAACCCAAATTATTGTCTATTGTTCCAAATATTGAAAAGTTAATCAAAATTATTGGAATTAAAAATGTGATTTTTACTCGTTTTATGCCACCAACCAATTGGCAACAAGAAAAGGGCTCTTGGCGAACATATTATCATATAAACAAAAAAATCACAAGATGTGTTTTGGGAACACCGGCATTAAATATTGTAGATGAACTTCTTTCGTACATTTCAAATCGTTCAGAAATCGCTAATAGAAAAAAATCAGCATCAGTGTTTACAGCTGGTAGTTTTCATTCTAAAATAAAAAAGAGATCTACAAAATACCTCATCTTTACAGGCATCGAAACGGATTATTGTGTTCTATCAAGTGTATTAGATGCTATTCATTTGGGTTACCATGTTATAGTAGTGATGGATGCATGTGCAAGTAGTAAGAAAAATGGTCAGAAAAATGCACGAGGAATATTCGAAAGATTTCCAGAACAGCTTTGGATTACATCCACAAAGAGATTGGTAAAACAACTTCAAAATCACAGCAGGAGGTAGTATATTCTGCTGGGGATATAGTTAGTGTAATGATTACTGTACCCACTTGGACTTTTTTTGAACAATGTTTAATCTTGACAGAAGTAAAATGAGTGAAACATCTAGAATGATTTGATTATCAATTTTGAATGTGTCATTGATGATTTAAAATATAACAAAATGGCGTATATGCATATTGAGTGCAATAGAAGAGCTTCGTGCAGACCATGTTCATGTAAGACGCCTAGAAAAGATCATCTTCAAATGTGTCAAAGAATTGGAAAAAGGGGAAAAATTCCGGAGATAAACTTTTTGTTGCCACATCAACGCTAAACATCACAGATTTCCAGATATCAATCTTAAAGATAAAAAAGAATCATCATAGTATTACTTCTGGTCCACCTTGATTTTATAAAATTCATTCACACTAAATAGAACTATTTGGGAACAATGATGTGGATAGCATTCTAGATAAAATCAAAGCAAATCCAAAAGACAGCAAGGCCATAATCCACATTACTGACACATATTTTCTAAAAGGATCCAAAATTGGAAACAAAATAGATTTGCCAGGATTTGCAAGAATCTATGGAGCCATAGAACTATTATCTAAAAAATTTGGCAAAGAAAACATCCTATTTTTGCATGGAGGAGATTTTCTTTTTCCATCTTTTCTGAGCAATTTCTTTAAAGGAAAACAAATGATTGAGATTCTAAATCAATGCAGACTAGACTATTGCACACTAGGGAATCATGATTATGATGGAGGGCCAGAGATTCTAAAAAAGAGAATATCAGAATCAAAATTCAAATATATTATTACAAATTTGAGCCCCCCAAAAAACATCTCAAAAAGAATTTTACAATATGATGTCTGGCCCAAAACAAATCCAGAGATTGCAATACTTGGAATTTCAGGCAGGATGACTGCAGACAAGGCTGCAGAAAACGGATTTAAAGTCAAAGACTTGAAAAAATCACTTCACAGCACATTAAGAGACATCAAAAAAAGATTCCCAGAGATTCAATTACTTGTTGTTTTGTCCCATATGGGGGATTCTGAAGATCTTTATCTCAAAAAACATCTCAACAGTATTTGGATTGGAAACTCCATCATATTTGGAGGCCATGATCATAGCAAGATAGTTTCTTACCACCCAAGAACAGACAAGTGTATGATAGTAAAGGGTCAATCAAACGCAAGAACCATACAGATTGTAATCTTTGATGAAAAATCAATCATGCAGAAAAGTCAAAATTTACAAAAAAAACTATACATTTTAGATTCAAAACAATATCAAAAGATTCCAGAATCTATCAAAATAGAAAGAAAGGTTGAATCATGGTTTGAGATACTAAAAAGACAAAACAAACTCCCAACAAACAAGATAATCAAAAAATTTCCAGACAATGTAATTTTAGATGGAACTGAACTCTCACTGAGAAAAGGAACAACAAACCTAGGCAATTTCATTACTGATTGTCTCAAAATTCATACAAATTCAGATATTGCCTTGATTAATTCTGGCCATTTTCGAGGCGATAGGTTATTTTTAGAAAAGTTGAGAATTTCGGATTTGTATCACACATTTGCCATGCGAGATGGAGGCAAAATAATAGTAACAAATCTGATCAAGAAAGAAGGCATTCTTTTATTCAAGCATGCATACTCACAGACAGGAAAAGGAAAGATTCTACAGTTCTCAAAGGATACTTTGAAGATTTTGAAAAATGCAAAAAGAGACACAGAGTTTAGGGTAGCATTAATCTCAGATATGCTATTTACAAACGAAGATGGATTTGCAAACATCATAGCCAAAAACAGAAAAACAAACATCAGTGAATTGCGAAAAATGTGGAAAAAAGATATTCTAAAAGATACAAATTTGATTAAAGGAATTGAAGAGACAGCATCTAAAGTAAACTATGACCCAAAGATGAGGTTAAAAGTAGATTCCAAAATGACTTGGAAATAAAATAATTTCAAATGTCCAGAATTTTAAAAAGCTCATTCAGATACTGTAACTTTCATTTCCAATGAGGGACTTATTGCCATTGGATTAGTTAGACTGCTCCAGACAAAAATGCTCACATCATACTCTCCGGGTTCCTCAGGTAACCATGATGCAGAAGGAGAAAATGCCTGACCTTTGTTGATGTTTCCTGAAATCCAGGATAATGATTGAACTGCCCCATCAGAATCCTGAACCTGTACAAAATAGACAAAGGGTTGTTTAGCAACTCTGCTGTTGAAAATATCTGCAGTTACCTGAATTTGTTTGCCAACATTTACTTGAGTTACAGAGTTACCAAGAGTGTCAACTAGTCTAAGATTTCCTGCAGGAGCTCGCTCCAGTGGAGGATGTACTAGACCAATCATTGTATTTGCAGAAATTTTTAACTCATCGGCTCTAGTGTAGGGAGCTGGAAGTGTGTTATCCTCATATCTTGCTGTAACAAAATCACCTTCAGTTACTCTGAGTTTGGAGCCAGATGATTGATCCTTTGAGGTAAATGTCACATACCCTTCAAAAACCCCGGTGGCTTTCCCAGTTTCAACAACGGTAAGATCAACAC
>JABDKK010000126.1 GCA_013002265.1 Candidatus Nitrosopumilus sp.
TGGGGGGAGAAAGAGTAGCAAAACTCAATGAGTTGTTACGACTATCAGAGCATGATTTAATACGCGGAATGGCAGAGATTTAAAATCGTCATGAGCCAGCAAGCAGAAACATCAGACATCAAAAAGAAGATCCTCACTACAGGAATTAGAGTAGGGACTCAAGTCAAAACCAAATTCATGAGATCATTTATCACAAAAGCTAGTCCTGAAGGGCTTTACATGCTTGATTTGGACATAACATTAGAAAAAATTCAAACTGCAGCAAAATTCATCAACAGATTAGGGACAGACAAACTTATCGTTTGCTCCGGTAGACAATATGCAGAAACCCCAATTGAAAAATTCTGTGAAGTTTTAGATTCCAAGCAACTTTTAGGAAGATTCATGCCAGGAACATTAACCAATCCTTCATTACCATATTACATTGAACCAAAATTAGTCTTAATCTCAGACCCACAAGTAGATGAACAAGCAATTATTGAAGCAACTAATGCTGGGATTCCGGTAATTGGAATTGCAAATACAGATAACATTACATCAAATATCGATGTAATTATTCCAGCAAACAACAGAGGGAGAAAAGCTTTAGCAACGGTTTACTGGTTATTAGTTCGTCAAATTCTCATCGAGAGAGGAGAATTAAAAGAAGGTGAATCGATGAAATATGAAATTGATGATTTCGAAACAAAGATCACCGAAGAGGAAATAGAATAAATCAATCCAAGGGTCACTTGAAATCCAAAGCATCAGCTCCTGGCAAAGTGATTCTTTTTGGAGAACATTTTGTTGTTTATGGGGTAAAAGCTATTCTTTGTGCAATAAATAAAAGAATACAAGTAACTGCGGAAGATATTGATGAAAACAAAATCACAATTAAATCAAATATTGGAAGTCTTTCAGAAAAACCAAACAAAAATATTTCTGAAATAAAATCTCCACTAAAACCATTTTATCATTTAGCAGACAAAATGCTAAAAGAGCAAAATGAAATCAAAGGATTAAAAATTACTGTAGATTCAGAAATTCCTTTAGGGGTAGGATTAGGTTCATCCTCAGCTTGTTGTGTGGCAGGAGCTGCTGCAATTTCAAGATTATTTGGAGAAAAATCTCAAAAAGAGATATTAGAGCTTGCAATTGAATCTGAAAAAACAATTTTTCAAAATACTTCAGGAGCAGATTGCACTGTTTGTACATTTGGTGGAATTATGGAATATGATAAAAAAAATGGTTTTCAAAAATTGGAATATGAGCCTAATTTTCATCTAGTAATAGCAAATTCAAGAATTGAGCATTCCACAGAATCAGTTGTATCCAAAGTAAAACAATTCAAAGAAGAAAACATTAAAAAATTTTCAAATTTGTGTGAAGAAGAAACTAAATTGATAAAAGATGTTTTAATAATTCTAAAAGAAAATAACATGAAGGAATTAGGCAAAAAAATTATTCAAAATCAGGAATATTTAGAAACAATCGGGATATCTAATGAAAAATTAAGACACATGATAAAAGTTGGTGAAAAGTTTTCACTAGGCTCTAAAATTACTGGTGCTGGTGGAGGTGGATGTATATTTTCCCTTGTAGATGAATCAAATTTGGTTAATATTTTAGAGGAATTTGAAAATAATAATTATGAATGTTTTTCAGTAAAAATTGATTTCAAGGGACTGGATACTTTTTAATTGACAAGATAATTTGGAATTACATGATTCTAATAAAATTGGGCGGATCAATTATTACAAATAAAGAAAAACCATTATCTGCAAGAAGAAAAACCATAGATAATCTTTCTAAGAGTTTAAAGAAGATTAAAGAACCCATGATAATTGTTCATGGTGGTGGATCATATGGCCATTATTGGTCGGTAAAATATGACATGCATACAAAAGAGAGAAGGTATGATACCAGAGGAGTATCTATTGTTAAGAATTCAATGATAGATCTAAACAAGATAATTTTGGATTCATTATTAAAAAATAAATTAAATCCGTATTGTTTACCGCCAACAGATTTTATGTTTGGGAACAAACCAATCGCTAAGAAAATCAAAGAGATTGAAAAAATAGCAAAAACAGGATTGATTCCAGTCACATTTGGAGATGCATTATGGTTTGGTCAGAAAAAAACTTTCATTTTATCAGGAGATAAAATAATGACCCATCTTGCAAACATTCTAAAGCCAAAACTAACAATCTTTGCTCTAAATGAGAATGGATTATACTCAGATTTCAAATCAAAAAAATTAATTTATGAATTAAAAGATCAAAATCCGTTAATTTCAAAAAACAAAATGGATGTCACTGGTGGAATGGCTAGAAAGGTGGAAGAAGCTACAAAAATTGCAAAAATGGGTATGAATGTATTTTTTGCAAATGGAAACAAGCCTGAAAGGATTGTACAAGCTATTAAAAATAGGAAATATGAGGGAACATTGTTTAGAGGAAAAAATGTCTGAAGAGTTTGTAATTTTAGTTGATGGGAACGATAACCCAATAGGGACTGAAGAAAAAGTAAAATGTCATTTACCAAATGGAAAGCTTCACAGAGCATTTACCGCATTATTGTTTGATAATGAAGGGAGGCTTGTTCTAACTAGAAGAGCAAAAGAAAAGATGTTATGGCCAAATGATTGGGATGGAACATTTGCCAGCCATCCAAGGGAATCAGAAACATACGTGTCTTCTGGTGAGAGAAGAATGCCAGAAGAATTGGGTATTGAAGGTAAACTAGATTATTTACATAAATTCGAATATCATGTACCATACAAAGACATAGGTTCAGAAAATGAAATTTGTGGAACCTTAATTGGGGTCATCGATAAAGCCACAGAGCTAAAAGAAATTGCTGGAGAAATTGATGAAATCAAATGGATATCATCCAAAGAGTTGATCTTAGAACTTGAAAAAAATCCCCAAATATATTGTCCATGGATGCTCATTGCATTGCAATTATTAGAAAAATCAGATTACAAAATGCTGGAAAAGTATGGTAAGGTCTTATCTACATGGATAAATAGTGAAATTCGTGAGGGATTAGAGAAGGCAATCAAAACACATCTGCCAGTAGAAAAGTGGAGATTAATAAATGAAAAAAACTAAACAAGTTGAAAATAATGCAAAAATCGTAAACAAGCACTTAAAATCTAAGCTCAAAGGCAATCCCAAAAAGCTCTATGAAGCTGCAGGCCATTTGATAATTAACGGTGGTAAAAGACTTAGACCATACATGGTAATCAAAAGTTGTCAAATTTTAGGAGGAAGAGTTTCCAATGCAATGCCAGCAGCAAGTGCAGTTGAAATGATTCATAATTTTACTTTAGTTCATGATGACATTATGGATAATGATGAAATGAGACATGGAGATCCAACAGTACATAAAAAATTTGGAATGCCAATTGCAATACTTGCAGGAGATGTATTATTTTCAAAGGCATACCAAGTAATTACAGAGTCAAAATTATCTGCAGTTGCAACAACACGACTTATTTCTAGATTAGCAAAAGCATGTGTAGATGTCTGTGAAGGCCAATTATTAGACATAAAGATGGCAGAAGAAAAGAAGACTCCAACAGAATCAGAATACATCACAATGATATGCAAAAAAACTGCAGCTTTATTTGATGTGTCATGCGCAATGGGAGCAATTTGTGCAACAAACAATGAAAAAGATATTTCAAATCTTTCATCATTTGGGAGAAACCTAGGAATAGCATTTCAGATTACAGATGACCTAATAGGAGTAATGGGTGATTCTAAGATTACAAAAAAACCTGTAGGAAATGATCTTAGAGAAGGTAAAAAATCATTACCAATATTGATGGCAATTAAATTATCAAAAGGCAAAGACAAAAAAATAATTCTAAAGGCATTTGGAAATTCAAATATTACTAGAAAAGATCTTAGCAAAGCAGTTGATGTAATTCGCTCCCTTGGAATTGAAGAAAATGTTAGAAAACAGGCACTAAAATATGCTAAAAAAGCAGAAAAAGCATTATCAAAATACTCAGGTTCTTCTAAAAGAGAATTAGTCACACTTTTAGATTTTGTAGTAAAGAGAAGCTTGTAGTAATTAGGAAGATATCAAATGGATGAAGAACTAAAGAGAGAGATCAGAAAGATGTCTCTTCAGAATGCATTTGAGCATGAAGGGAAAACTCAAGATAAAATAATTTTGGGAAAAATTCTTGGAACAAAAGCAGAATTAAGAACTAAAGTAAAAGAGATTTCTCCGGAAATATCTGAGATTGTTTCTTCAGTAAATAAATTAACAATAGATGAACAAAAAAAAGAGATTGAAGAGAAATTTCCTGAAATTTTAATCCCTAAAGAAAAAATTGAAGAAAGGGAAGGACTTCCAGAACTACACAATGCAGAGCATGGAAAAGTAATTACAAGATTTCCACCCGAGCCAAATGGTTATCCGCACATAGGACATGCAAAAGCTGCAATAATTAATTCAGAGTATGCAAGAATGTATGGAGGTAAATTCATCCTAAGAATGGATGATACCAATCCAGAAGCAGAGAGAATGGAATACCATGCAGCAATAAAAGTCGGATTAGAGTGGTTAGGAATAAAATTTGACATTGTGAAAAATACATCAGATGATATGGAAATTTTTTACGAAAAGGGAATCGAGTTAATTAATTCTGGAAAAGCTTACATCTGTACCTGTAAGCGAGACGATATCAGCAAACACAGAAGAGAAAGAAAAGCATGCAAATGCAGTATGGGAAATATTGAAAAAAACACAAAGAACTGGCAGAAAATGAATGAGAAATTCAAACCAGGAGAAGCCATTGTAAGATTCCGCGGAGATATGAAAGCAGATAATGCAGTAATGAGGGATCCAGTTTTGTTTAGAATAATTGAGGAAAAACACTACACATTGGGAGAGAAATACAGAATATGGCCAAGTTACGATATGGCAGTTGCAATAGAAGACAGCATAGATGGAGTCACACATGCCTTTCGTTCAAAAGAATTTGAATTAAGAAAAGAACTGATTAATGCAATATTAGACGCACTAAAAATGAGAAAGCCACATCAAGGATTTTTCTCGAGGTTAGAATTCAAAGGAATGCCGATTTCAAAGAGAATAATCAAACCTTTGATTGAGAAGGGCAAAGTTTCATGGTATGATGATCCTAGACTTCCAACCTTGGAGGCGCTAAGAAGGAGGGGGATAAAACCAGAAGCAATTAAAAAATTCATTTTATCTTTAGGATTAACTAAAGCAAACACATTAGCACCTTTTGATGCATTAGAATCATTTAATCGAAAATTTGTTGATGCTACAAGTATCAGGTTATTTATGGTAAGTAATCCAAAAAACCTAACTGTAAATAATTTACCTTTATCATCTGTAGAAATTCCAAATCATCCAATAAAGGATATGGGAAAAAGAAAAATTGATGTTGACGGCGATTTTTTAATTTCCGGGGATGATGCACAAACGATCAAACAAGGAATACAAATTAGACTTTTAGGATTAGGAAATGTTTTGATCAAAAAAGACGGAGCAGAATTGGAAGGAGAATATGTTTCTGATGGAGATATGACAGATATTCCAAAGATACAGTGGGTTCCACAAAAAACAGCTCATGAAATTAAGATGATTGTTCCAAAAACATTATTCAACGGAGACAATTTTAATGAAGATAGCTTAGAGGAATTAGACGTTTATACAGAACCCCATTATCTTCAATTAAAGGAAGGAGAAGAAATTCAGTTTGTCAGATATGGATATTGTAGAAAAGATTCTCAAAATCAAGCAATTTTTACTCACAAGTGAGATACTATGAAGATAGCACGATTAGTAAAGGGCAATAATGAAACTTATGGCTTTGTGAAAGGAGACAAGGTTGCAACGAAAGATGAAATAACTTATCTTACAGGAGTCCCTATTCCACAAAATGTAAAAGACTTTCTTTTTGATGGTTGGTTTGATGAAATTAAAAACAAAATTGACAATTTACCTTACGAATCAGATTTGTCACAATTCAAATTATTAGCACCCATTCCCAATCCAAATAAAATAATTTGTTTGGCTTTCAATTATGTGGACCATGCTGAAGAACAGGGATTAATAGCTCCTGAGGATCCTGCCCTAGTAATCAAACCAAGAACTGCATTAAACAGTACTGAATCAGATATAGTATGCCCAGATTTTGTCACTCAGCTAGACTATGAGGTAGAATTAGCTATGATAATTGGAAAAAATTGCAAAAACATTAGCGAGGACGAAGCATCCAAAGTAATTTTCGGATATATGATATTCAATGATGTATCAGCTAGAGATATCCAGATGAAAGACAAACAGTTTACCAGGGGGAAAAGTTTTGATACCTTTGCACCATGTGGTCCATGGATTACCACTACAGATGAAATAAAAAATGCTCAGAACCTTAAGTTGACTACCAAAGTAAATGGAAAAGTAAGACAAAATTCTAGTACAAACAACATGTTCATCAAAATTCCTGAAATAATTTCAAAAATATCCAAAGTCATGACACTAGAAAAAGGCGACATAATATCTACTGGAACCCCTGCAGGTGTAATGCTAAACAAACCAAATGCAGAATTTTTAAAAGATGGGGATAAGGTGGAAATGGAAATTGAAGGATTAGGCATTTTGAAAAACACAATTAAATTTGTAAAGTCTAACTAAACAATGATTTTTTCATCAGGTGAAATGATATTTTCTTTTCCAATAAATCAAAATTGGGTAAATCTTCTTTAGATAAAATTTGTATTCGTTGATAGTCTTTTTCAATTCCATAATTTTGTAAATACGAAAGAATTTGCAGCGTAGAGGGGTCAGAATTTGAAAATAGTGTGACAATCAATGTTTTATCAAAATGTTCAGAATCAGATAGAATTGCAAATGAATAGTTATCTCGCTCATTGGTTCTAACAATTCTATTTTCATGAAGTAATGAATTCAATGTGTTATTATCCAAAGGAAGCCATCTCCAGGATTTTACATAGTGGGTAAAGTTCAGATCAAGTGATTTGGCAAACGATATATCATAATTTTTTTTTCTTTTGGGTATGAGAGAATAGAAATTCCAGGACTCAAATATTCTATAATTCAAAGAATTTGCCATCAACAGTGAGTGTTTATTTGTTGTATCAATTAGCATAAATGAGAATTGAATATTCCTTTTTTTGCCAATTTTTTCAGCGTGATTTACTAAAGAAGTTGCAATTTTTTGTCTACGATTATCAGGTTTTATCCTAATGCCTTCAATCCAAATTTGATTTTCTGAAAAATATGAATGACAAATTCCAACTATTCCTTTATTTGCAATAACAAAGAGATTGCCTTCGGTTAACCAGTAATCCCAAACCTGATCAATGTAATCCTCCCAGGAAAAAGTATCTTTACAAAACTGCAAAACATTATTTTTATCTAAAGCAGTTGCATTACGGATTATTTTATCAGACATATACGAAAAAATATTAAGTATAATAAGATAAAAACTACAATGGGAAGAATTATCGCTGGAAAAACATCAGACATACAACCAGGAAATATGATCAAGGTCTCAATTGATGGAAGGGACATTCTTGTTGCAAACATTGATGGAAAATTTTATGCAACAGATGATTCTTGTACGCATTCAGGTTCAAGTTTATCAGAAGGGAAATTAGATGGAGGTATAGTCACATGTGGTTGGCATGGAGCTCAATTTGATTGTAAGAATGGAAATTTGGTTAAATTTCCAGCAAAAATTAGAGATTTAACATCTTACAACGTTGTAATTGAATCAGATAGCGTTTTTGTAGAGGTGTAACTATATACCTCTAATCTTCAATAATAGGTGTAAAAGATGGCAGACAAAACTCAAAACAAAGAATCAATGAAAGAAGCAATAGAGACATTAAATCAAATTGCATCTAGTAATTCCACTCCAAAGACAATAAAAAAATCAATTACTGACTTGATTGCAGACTTGAATAATGAGGAATATTCTCTTTCAGTCAGAGCTGCAAATACAATTAGTCTATTGGATGATGTAACACAAGATCCAAACATGCCATCATATGTTAGAACACAGCTATGGCAAGCAGTTTCGAAATTAGAAAGCATAAGAGAATAAATTCTCCATTACTTTATGACAAATATTGAAAATTGAAGAGTATTTAGAAACACTTCCTGAAAATTTACTGAGTGGAGAAGACGTTAATCTTCCAGATAAATCATTGAGAGAAATTTTTAATTTTGTAGAATTAGGAAAAAATGATGTTTTTTATCATTTAGGATGCGGAAATGAGAAAGGAGTGGAAATTGCAACAAATGAATTTAAAGTAAAGAAAGCTGTTGGTATCGATAACAACTCTCAAAAAATAAAGCAGGCAAAAGAAGTTTTGAATCAAAAAAACATCCAATGTCAATTAGATTGTAAAAATGTGGAGGATTCAGATTTTTCTGATGCAACAGTAATTTTGTTTTGGTTTACAGATGAAAATATCATTAATCAAATGATGAAAAAATTTGATAAATTAAAACCCGATACAAAAATAATTACAATATGGGGACCTCTTCCGGATTGTCTTCCAGATAAAGTAAACTTTCCATACATAATTAACAAGACACCATTCAAAAAAGCTCAGAGTATGCAAGAGCAACTACTTGCAGTCTTTGGTGTAAAATGTGTAGATTTTGTTACTGCGTGGGAATTTGCTGAAAGATATACAAAATCAATTGGATCCTCAGAGATTAGAAATGATCGATTTTTGACAATAATTCAAACATTGGTGATCTGGATCAATGCCAAGAAACTGGGAGTTTCATGTAGTGATGAAATTCCTGAATCTATTCAGACATACATCAACATCATGAAAATGCATTTTGATATTGATTTTGAACACCTACTAAAGGACTAATCCATGTAATCCTTTTATTTTGTAATTATCCAATTAATTCATGGACGGTAGGATAAACATCAACGTCTCAGCAGTAGATTATGATAAAACAAGTAAGGCTCTTACTCATCAGTTATCGCTATTAGAAGAGATGGTTCATGGACAGGAGGATTTTGTAATGACAGACTCAGAATTTGCCTTTGGATGGCATTTTTTTGTGTTAAGTGTAAACAAAGAACTTGTTCAAAAATTAGTAGAAATGATGGGAAGCGATTTTGAGAAATTAAAAGGCAAAGGAATCGAAAAAAAGTTTCTAACATGGCTAACAAAAAACATTGAAAGCAAGTCACCTAGATTCAAGCTAGCAATTAAAGAAGAGATGGAATCTAGCAAATATGGTATTTTTTAAAATTATCCTTTGTTTTATACAATAATCGATTTTTTCAAAGGTAGATTATTTTGAAAATGACTAATAGTGTAGATTATTTTGTCTCCTTCAGGTAAGAGATTTGCACATTTACCACATAGAGGTCTTATCACTTCAGCATCATAATCGATCTCCCCTATTGATGTATTGCATTTAGAACAAAAAATGGATTTTGTATCATAGATATTCATTTTTTCATCATCTCATTTGTCATTTGTATCAAAATACTATTAGCATATTTTGCATCTACTGTTGTTTCATAATTTTTACAGGTATTTGCCAGATGTAGTTTTTCATATTTTACAAATTTAGAATCAATGTCAGATGTTATTGAAAAAGATGGTTTGTTGACAGAAGTGCTTCCAATGCATGTTTTAAATTGAATATAGTATGAATCGTCTGAAATTTTGGCCAAATACTGAATTTTTATTGCATTGACATTAGTTTTCTTCTTTTCTTCAGCAAATGCTTCAGTAGAAAATACCGAAATTGTCAACATAGAGATTACAGCCATTGCAAGAATTTTTTTAGTTATTTTAGTTTTTTTCATTGACTTTCACTTTTGATGAAACGTATTTGAGACTACTATCAGGATTCGAAGGTATCCAACAGATATGTTGTGTCTCAGATACGTATTCTTCAAAAAAGGTAAAGTTCAAAGTGTATATTGGAATAACTAGTACATTGTGGCATGCTAAATTAGCAAGATGTTAAATTTGATTTCATATTTCTTCTAACCTAACATGTATGCGCATTCCTTTTCCATGAGCCCGAGGATATTTGTCAATATCTAAAATTTTTCACTTCCTAGCATGGATTGTAAAAATTGGCGATTTTCATCCAATTTATTCATAAGATATTTTGGCAAATCATCAAAATATCAAATTTGAGCAAAATTTTCAGTATTATTTTCCCAACAAGTAAATTCAACCAATGTTGCTTCAAAAAAATCGTCATGAGGCATGTTTTTTAGAAGATTATGAGGCCACTAGAGTTTTTTCAAAAAATTGGTTGTTCTTTATGCAAATATTCTTCTTGGCATATTATACAAAGCCCAATCGATCAAAGTGCTTTTTTTATGTCCCCAGCGATAATGTGAGGAAGCATGTTCTTTATTTGCAAATTCAACAGGATATGCACACAAAATACATGATGAAGAAGTATCAGCTAGGTGTTTTATAATTTCTTCTCTATGGTGTGCTAAGTGAATTGACCACTGAGATTTTTCTGCAGTTACACTTCTTTGAGGATTACAATACAAGCAAGCACTAGATAGGAATGTCATTTTTTCTCATTTGATTTTTTTATTTTTGTGAAAACGTATAACAAATTATGGTCATGGTTCCAGGGAATCCAAGCGCGCATGAATAGGTATACGTATTCTCTGTATCAATTATAATGATAGTATTATCTAATCATATCACAAAGTTTGTGGTATGCCATGATTTTTTTCTAAAGAAAAAAATTATCAATAGCATGCCACATCAAAAAAACTATTTTTTTATCAAAGATATCATTACTTTTTGCTCCGAGGTGAAATGATGAATTATCAAAAAACCAGCACATGGGACAAAATGGTTCATGCTCCATTCAAAAAGATCGTAAAATTTGATCTTATTTGTATGGGAATCGGTGCTGTTATAGGTATGGGAATTGGCGCCTTTATCGTCACTAATTTCTAGCCCATATCATATTGGACAGATTTTAAATTCTGTCCAATCTCATTTCATAAAATCAATCTTCTAAAACATGAATTAGATCTTTTAGTTTACGTCTAGATTTTGGAGGTTTACGCATATCAGGATAACCAATACAAAGTATAGATGATGGTCTTAGTTCAGTTCCAAGAATTTTTTGAACTTTTTTCTCATCAATCATCCCAATCCAAATTGAACTCAATCCTAAAGCATGAGCTGCCAATTGAGAATAGGTTGCAGCAATAGTTGCATCCTGTAGCGAGAATTTTGTAAGCATATCAGGTGAAAAATTCATTTTAACTCTGTCTGGATTCATGCAGAAAATTAAGACCAAAGGGGCATTAACAAATGGTTGTCTATTTGCAGCCTCAACTAGTGCTTCTTTGGCTTTTTTGCTTTTAACATAATATACTTCTAAACCTTGAAAATTCCCAGCAGTAGGAGCTGTGTCTGCAGCTGCAAGTATTTTTTCAATCTTCCAATCTTCAACTTTGGTTTTAGCAAATTTTCTAGTTGAACGTCTAGTTCCAAATATACGAAATAGATCAGATGGAGATAACTCTTGATCAAGTTTTTTTGGATTACCGGATAAAATAGCCTGCAAAAGAGTTACCTTTGGCTTATCAGATTTTGTTTTAGAATCAACAGATGATTCAGATTTGGTCCATCCTGTAGCATAGAATTCTTTTGTTGATGTCTGAACAGATTGTGGTTCATGTGGTACTTTGGCATATTCTAAAACCTTGTCTCTAAAATCATCTGTTGAGGCTTCCAGTTGATCTCTATCTTTTAGCCTAAATTGAACAACATCAGAATTTATTAAAATTTCACTAACATTATCTTCTAATTCTACATTTCCAACATGATTGTTCTTTAGAATTTCAACTAGTTGTAGTAGTTCATCTTTGTTTAAAATTACAGTATCTGTATCATCCTCATCAAGACCTGTCCATACAAGTCTACAGCCATCCTTTGAAAAATACGAAGGTTCAATCTTTGAGAAAGTACTCATAATTTGATTAGATATCAAGATTATTAAAAATGATTTGAGCGTAGAGCGTTACATCCCATAATGAAAAACAATAGATGATTTAATTATGAAATAGTTTTGTATGGAATTATGTATAATAATATCCTAGTACCACATGCAGGAACGCCTGCAGGGGATCTTGCCCTAAAACATGCAATACATGCAGCAAGAGGAACAAAGGCCAAAATCATCCTACTACACGTAGTAGAAGAAATGCAACATCCACCAACTTTTGCATTATCATCATCAGAGCGCGATAATCTTTTAAAAAATATCAAAGACGCAAATGAAGATATTAGAAAAAGTATGATTCCTGAATTTGAGAAAAGAGAGAAACAATGTGAAAAAAATGAGATTGAAACAATCACCAAAGTCGTAACTGGCTCTGCATATGATGAAATTCTCAAAGCAATAAAAAAATACAAAGTAGATCTTGTAGTGATGGCAAAGCGTAGGAAACTTAAAGGAATCAAAGGATTGCTTAGTCTTGGTAGTGTTTCAAGAAAAGTTGTAGAGAATACGACATGCCCAATTCTCATGTTGGATATTGAAAAGAAATGAGTAAAATTTTTGAACATATTTTAGTTCCGTATAATGGAACTTCTGGAAGTCAAAAGGCATTCAAAAAGGCAATACCATTAGCTAAAATTTCAGAATCAAAAATCACGATTTTAACTTGTATTGAAGAGAGAGCAACCTTTGGTTTATTCAAGACCAAGACGGATAAGCAAGAGATAAAAAAAGAGGAGGATCAGGTAAAAACAGAGCATGTAAATTTAGAAAAACATGCAAAGAAATCGGATGTTTCATTATGTTTTAAAATAATTAAAAGTGACAGGCCTACATTGAGTATTCTTGAATTTGCAGACAAACACAATGTTGATCTAATAGTTTTAGGAACCAGAAAACTAACAAAATTTGAAAAAATTCATTATCCAAGCACAATTGAAGACATCTCAAAAAATTTTCATGGTGCAGTTTTGATTTTAAATTAAAATTTTCAACTTGAAAAAAATGAAAATAGTTTAGTGAGAATGAATTATATCAAATTTCTTTTTCTTTGATGTTAGAGATTTTGTAACAGGAATAATTTTGTTGGCCAATTTAGTAATTTCACGCTCAGTTTTTTTTGGATATTTAATGTGTAAGCATTAGTGGTAAATGGTATTTACTGTCTCAACTTTTGGTTCTGATGATAAATGGGGGTTTAACCACAGTTCCACATTCCTTAATGCACTCTGCCCAAACTTCATCGGGTTTGATATTATTTTTGTATACATAGTTTGAAAAATGTTTACGATCGTAAACTAGGACGGTCTTTATTTTCATTTTTAGAATGTTTTCAAATGCATTAAGTAGTGTTTGATGCTATTCTTTATCACTGGAAGAAAATTTAAAGGCCATATCAAGAATGAAATATCAATTTATTAAAATACTCATCTTTAATCAATCATCTCTTCATCCAAATCTATTGTATCAAAATTTGTACCATCACAATGAGGGCAACTAGTAATGATTGTGACACCAGCTTTTTTGGTAAATACATTGCCACAGGATTTGCAAGCGCGTAATTCACTTAGACTAGTCATAAGAGAATTAATCATTTGTTTTAAATAAAATATGATGTTGATGTTACATTTTGAATCTATGTTAAACCTCTTGTGAGAAAATAACCTAATTTTAAAATAGTTGATTTCTATCAATGTCAGAGCCAATTGACATGTCAGAGTATTTTTCAGGATTTAGTGAATAACAAACTTTAGGCTCGAATTGAACAAGATTGCATTCTTTTTCAGATAATGAACTAACTTTTGATGAGGAATTTGATTTGAGGGTTTTAGAAATAATAGAATCTTTTATTTCAGATTTTGTTGGTTCGTCAGTAATGTAGCTCACAGAGCCTCTAAATTGAAAACCTTCCAAATCATCCTTGTTAAAAGCAGAAATTGTAACCCAAGGGTTTGTTTGAATATTTTTGTAAGACTTGTGTTTGAAAAAATCAAGCCAATAAATTACATCTTCGTCAACGCGAAAAAATATTCTTGGAGAAACATTTGCAAATTTGTTGCCACCTACCGTTCCGACTACAAAAATTCCTTGGTTTTCAATGAACTCTTTGATAGTATCAGGAATTTTTACCATGCCAAGTAATACAGATTATTTCTATTAAAGATCTTATTTGAATTTGAAGAATAATAGATAGTCAAATCTTACATGCTAAAAGACAGATTTTTCAGATCTGCAATAATTGTTTATTAACAATATTCGCTAATTAGTTGTATGTCAGAATTTCAATTACCAGAATTGTCATATGAATATGATGCCTTAGAACCACATATTGATGCTCTAACTATGGAAATTCATCATTCTAAACATCATCAAGCATACACAAATGGATTAAATGATGTATGGGATGAAATGTCTGAAGATAATCAAGATAAGGGATTACTCATTTTACTTTCTGATCATGAACAAATAAAACCCGAAATTCGCAATAGATTTAATTTTCATGGTGGTGGCTATAACAATCACGAATTATTTTGGTCAAGTATGAAACCAGACGGCGGTGGAGAACCCAGTGGATCTCTAAAAGTTGAAATCAGTAAAGTTTTTGGAAGTTTTGATGATTTCAAGAAAAAATTTTCAGCAGATACTGCAGTAATCCAAGGAAGTGGATGGGGATGGCTAGTTTACGAACCAAAATCTAAAAAAATTCAGTATAAATCAACTTCAAATCAAGACAGTCCAATTGTAGATGGTGTTGTACCGCTTTTAGGATTGGATGTTTGGGAGCATGCATACTATCTGAAATATGAGAATAAAAGACCAGATTACATTTCTGCGTGGTGGAATGTGATTAATTGGGAAGAAGTAGAGCTTAGATTTTCAAGAGCTGAGAATACTGCAAAGGCATTATTTTCAAGACACTATGATTAAAATCAAATTCATGTTTGATAATCTACGTCTTTGTTTTAATTAAAACTCTGATTAAAAATGACAAATGAAATCAGTTGATTCAGGCACAGTAGAATATTTGAAAGATATACAGACTAGTAAAATAGATGGCTTAATTTCAAAAGCTACTACAGTAGAGCCTACAGACAAACTTGCACAAGTAATTAGTAAGATTTCAAAAAATGACAAATTTGATGTTTTTTTATAATGAAAAATCTACTCTTTCAACTAACATTAGAGGACTAGTAAATGCTAAAAATATTACAAAAAGATGAAAAAATTCGTAATGATGCTAGATGAAAAAGGCAGGAAGTAAATGCTAGTATTGCTACTGACAAACCAAAATTGAAAACTGAAAAACCAGATAGACCAGCAAGAAAATCAACTAAAAAATGTGTTTCAGTAAGATAAATTGATTAATTTTATTTTTCAGCACATTTGTAAATAACAGAAGCTAGAAGAGCTGATCTCTCCACAATACTGTCATGAACAATGTATTCTTTTGCTGAACGATATTTGTGCCCTAATGGTCCAAAGCCATCAAGAGCTGGAAGTTTTGATGGAACGTTACTAATATCTGAAGAGATAATTTGAGAGTGTTTCTTTATTTTAATTTCATGCTTCTTTGCAAGATCTTCTACTAGTTCATAGAATTTTGTATCAGAATCCTCTTCAATTACTGGTGGTCTAGTTTGAATTTTGTTAATTGAAACATCTAGTTTTATTCCTGCTTCTCTTTTTTTCATTATTGTATTGATTTTAGCGTCAAGTACTTCACCTAATTTTTTGGTTTTATAACTACAAGTCAGGGACAATGTTGCATAATTTGGAGTATGTCCATGGGATCCTTGTGCAATTACAGAGGTAGTTCTTAGCCTGTAATCCTTTTCATCTTTAGAAAGTTTTTCAACTACAGATAACTTTTTTGCCAAAACAGGAATTATTCCATGAATGTCAGAAGTTAATTGTTCAGATGATGTAGTAAATCGAATATTGTAATCACTTCTACCATAACAGGTTGTAATAATTCCTCCATCAATACTGGCAGATTTCAATCCTATAATATATCGGGATTTTTTTGAATACTCCTTAACGAACCTCTTGCTGTATCTGCCACCCAAACTATCATCAGTAGTTAGCAATACTGCACACCTAACTTTTTTGAGTTTTTTTGCATAACGTAATGAATGAATTGCTCCAAGCATAACAGCAAGCCCACCTTTACTTTCAGCAATTCCCGAGCCAACAATTCTATCACCATCTTCATAATAATTTACTAAATCATCTGGTCCATAATGCGTATCAAGATGAGACACAATCAGAACATCATTTTCTGATTCAGAGTGGTTTTTGAAATAATGGAAATCTCCCACATCTGATTGTCTATGAATATGTTCATCAAATCCAAGATGTTTTAATCGCTTAGAGATTATTGTTCCTAATTGATTTACATTTTCAATATTGTAGACATGAGTGTTTAGATTTACAAAATCTCGCAAATTTTCTTTTAGAGTATGTAGATGTCCTCTCAGGTAAGTTCTTGCAACAACACGTAATGGTTGAGTTAGGTCAACTTCGTTATCATGATGATGTACGGAAGAGCCAAAATACCTGATTACTGCAATGTCAAGAATCTTATTAATTAGTGATTCATAGTTATAACCAGCAGTTTTTGCTGCATAAAACAAAGATCCGCCTGTTCCAAGGCTTGCCATTGAATTTAATTCAAGAATGTAGAGATTCTCATCTTTATCCATTCTAAAGTCTACCCTACTGTAATCATTTAATCCTAAAGAAGCAAATGCCTTTATGCACATTTGTTTCATTTCTTCAACTTTTTCTTTGGAGAGTTTAGCAGGACAAGTTTTATCGACTCCGCCTTTCTTCTTTTTATCATCAATTGTTTGGATTTGATCAGGATCATCTAGATTGATTTCAACTATTGGAAGAATGTCTATGTTAGGATTATTTCCGAGTACCCCAACTGCAAATTCTCTTCCAGAAATGAATTGTTCTACAAGAATGTCTTGCTGAAACTTTTCAATCTGGACTCTGACAGCCTCTCTTAGATCATCCCAGTTATCAACAACTTCCATTCCCATTGACGTTGATTCTAATTTTGGTTTAACAATTACAGGAAATACTAAATCTTCATGAACGTCATCTGGCGTTCTAAATACCCAAAATCCAGGAGTAGGTATGTTATTTTTTTGTAAAATAATTTTTGTCATAACTTTATCTTGAACAATTGCATGTCCAGCTGGACCTGAACCAATGTATGGGATTCCAAGCATTTCCATCATTGCAGGAACATGGGTGTATCGATTTTGTCCTTGTATACCATATGCCATGTTGAAAACCATTCCAGGAG
>JABDKK010000136.1 GCA_013002265.1 Candidatus Nitrosopumilus sp.
CTTGCAATGTCTTGTGATATTAGAATCGCTGCAGATACTGCACGACTCGGTCAACCAGAAGTAACAATTGGTGTCCCTCCTGGATGGGGCGGAACACAGAGATTGATGAGAATTGTGGGAATAGCAAAGGCAAAAGAACTTGTTTACACTGGCAAAATGATCAAAGCAGATGAGGCAAAAGAAATTGGTTTAGTAAACCAAGTAGTTCCTCTTGCATCATTACAAGAAGAAGCTTTGAAAATGGCACAACAAATCGCTGGAAACTCTACCATGGGTGTTCAAATGTCAAAAGTAGCAATTAACAAGGGAAGAAATGCAGATCTTGACACTGGTCTTGGACTAGAAATTCTTGCTTGGAGAAATTGCTTTACACATCCAGATAGGCAAGAACGAATGACAGCATTTGTCAACAAGTCAAAAAAATAGCTATCTCCAATTTCCTTATTATTTTATTAAATAAAAAAAGAATTAGAGTTTTTTATTTTATTCTACGGTAACTGTTCCAACCCTCCATGGGTGGAATGAACAATAGTAATGATAAACTCCTGGCTCTTCAAAAGTAAACTCGTAGACGTCACCAGTATCTAATGGAGGACTGTTAAACCAATCAACAACTTTTCCTTTTTCATCTAAGCTTTGGACGTTATGCAATACAGAATCTTCATTTACCCATGAAACCGTCGTGCCTACTTGGATTTGAAGATTCAGCGGTGAATAAAATCCAGCCTTAGAAATTTCCGAGTTTCCATTTGGTATGATCACAGATGCATGTTTGATTACTGGCTGTGGCTCTTGCATCTCTACAATTAGAATATCATTTTCAATCAAAAATTTTATTGCATCCAAAAACTCTATTTCTGAAATTAATCCCTGACCGTACCATAATGCGTTATTTTTAACCCATTCTGGTATGGATTGAGCATCTGCAGCATTTGCTGATAATGACACCATAATTATTGAAAACACCAAAACTGGAATAACGATCTTTGCAGATTTTGCTTTCATGACTATTTATGACTTGTTCTGCTTTTATCCAATGTGTCTACGTTGTCTTGCAGTGTATCCTGATTTGTTATATCTGATTTTGCCCTTTTGGATGTATGCAAGAATTAATCCAAACCCAAAAAATAATTGATGAGGAAAGAAAACAGGTTGTTTTAGAAATACTTGCCGACAAATACTGCAAGCAAATACTTCAAAACACTCTTGAAAAACCAAAGTCTGCAATGGAGATTTCAAGTGAAAAAAAGATTCCAATAAGTACTGTGTATAGAAGATTGCAGACCCTTTATGATGCAAAACTACTATCGATCTCTGGTTCGATTAGCCAGGATGGAAAAAAATACTTCCTCTATAAAAGTAAGGTAAAATCAATTACCATTACCTGTGACTTGGAAGAAACATCTGTGGAATTTGTACCAAACGCAAGAGCAAGTCCGTCTCAATAATTTTTGAGATTCCTTTTTCTATTATTTATAACTGAATTTTTTTAAATAATTTGATTATCAAAATTGAAATTCTATTTGCTGTTTCAAATATTACATTTAGCCTAATTAATTTATGAGTTCGTCTGATCCTATCCAACCTAAAACAAGTGTGAAAGAAGTTATGAATAGCTATGTGGTCTCAGTTGATTCAGATGTTACTGCTACTGATGCTGCAAAAATAATGGAAGATACGGGGGTTGGTGCAATAATTGTCACTGAAAATAATCTTTCTGTGGGAATTGTAACTGATAGGGATCTGGCAACTAAAATTATTGCACATTCATACCCGATAGGAACCCCCGTCAAACAAATTATGTCTACTCCTCTGATCTCAATTGACTCGGATTCTGATTTATGGACTGCTTCGGATTTAATGTCTACAAGAAATGTTAGAAAACTGCCCGTAATTGATGATGATAAAGTAATTGGAATTATTACTGCTAGTGATCTGGTCAAACACATTGCAGATCACTAAAATTTCCCATTTTTTTCAGAAATGGGCTTGAATCTAGAAATATACTACTCTGTTGAGTTGCAAAAGCTTATTATAATTTGAATCGCACTTTTTCATTATAATGGCAACTGAACAAACACAAAAGATGATCACAGTTACTACAAAAGCAGCTGAGAAAATCAAAGAATTCATGAAAGAAGAAGCAGAAGCCCCTGAGTATCTTAGAGTATATGTTCAAGGTGGCGGTTGTTCTGGTCTATCTTATGGAATGGGCTTTGAAAAAGCACCAGAAGAAGATGACGTCGTCATGGAAGAAAATGGGGTCAAACTCCTAGTTGACAGCTACAGCGTTGATCATCTACAGGGTGCTAACGTAGACTATATTGAAAGCCTAATGGGCTCTGGATTTAAAATTAATAATCCAAATGTTACAAAATCCTGTTCATGCGGTCACTCCTTTAGCACTGAATAAACAACAAAATTATTTTTCATTTTTAAATTTGGTTAGCCTTTGCTATGCGCCGATTTTTTATGGAATACGATGTGTCTCATATAAAAATTTGCGATACCCTCATATATCGAAGGCAAAAACTCAGAATATGATAATTAAGGAGATGAATAATTTATGCCTCAATCAGGAATTGTCAAATATCATGTTAAACTTTCCTATGAAGTTGATGGGCTCGTTGAAAGAGCAGATATAATCGGAGCAATCTTTGGGCAGACCGAAGGTCTGTTAGGCCCAGAGATGAATCTGAATGAACTGCAACGAGTATCAAAAGTAGGTCGCATTGAAGTTAATGCAAAATCTACTGCAAACACTACTAGTGGTGATGCACTGATACCAATGAGTACTGATATTGATACATGTGCATTAATTGCAGCCGGAATTGAGAGTATAGATAAAGTTGGTCCATTTGATTGTAAATTTAGATTAGATGCAATTGATGATGTAAGGGCTGCAAAGAAAGACGATATTGTCCGACGTGCAAAAGAAATCAAGCAAAAATGGGCAACTAAAACTGTAAGCGAGGGTGAAAGCATGTTAAATGATGTCCACCAAGGCGATGCCAAAAAACTGTCAACATATGGTCCCTCAAAACTTACATGCAGTTCTGGTTTATTTAACTCAAATTGGGTAATTCTAGTGGAAGGAAGAGCCGATGTAATCAATCTTCTAAGGGCAGGATATGATAACGTTCTAGCTATCGAGGGTGCAAAAATTGATGAGTCAATAAAAGAATTATGTAATTCAAAAGATGTTGTAGTTGCTTTCTTGGATGGTGATAGATCTGGCGGCTTTATTCTAAAGGAACTCAAATCAGTTGTTAACTTGGACTATGAACTACAAGCCGATAATGGTGTTGAAGTAGAGGAATTAACCCCGCAGAGAATTGATGAGATTCTCAGTCCAGTTGCTGAAGAAATTAAGAGTGGAAAACCAACTCCGTCTCTAAAAAGCGAAGATGACAAGCCTCTTGCAGAAATAGCTTCAAAGGTATTTCCAAATCTCAATGAAACACTAGAAGCGGTCGCACTAGACAGTGACCAAAATGAAATATTCAAAGTACCCATTAGCGAAGTTGTAAGTAAACTCTCTACTCAATCAGGAATCAAATATCTTCTTCTTGATGGAATTATAACTCAGAGACTTTTAGAAGGCGCTAAAAATGCTGGAATAGAATGTGTTATTGGACACAGAGTTGCTAAACTATCAAACTCTGATGGAATGACACTAAAAACATTCGGTGACTTAGGCGTAGCATAGGAATCTGGATGACTGAACTAAAAATTCAGCATATCCTAACTCTCTCTTATCTTCTATCAAAAGGTGCAAAATACAATTATGTTACAATCACTACTTCGTCTCTAGGAAAAAATATAAAAAAATCTCAGCAAGCAGCATCAAAACATCTTCTTGAATTAGAACAAAATCAATTCATTGAGAGAATTATTAGTGGGAGAAACCTTTCAGTAAAAATTACTTCCAAGGGATATTCTGAGATGGTAAAACTATTGTCCATTTTACAAAAAAGCCTAGAATCCTCCCACTCGCACATTGATCTTCAGGGAACACTGGTTTCAGGAATGGGTGAGGGCGCATATTACATGGGATTAAAGGGCTACACAAAACAATTTAAATCAAAAATTGGATATATTCCATTTCCTGGAACTCTAAATGTCAGATTGGATAAAAAAATACATCAGGAATCAATAAAACAATTTGAAACATTAGATGGTGTCAAAATTAATAGTTTTTCAGATGGCAAGAGAACTTATGGTTGGGTTAAGTGTTTCAATGCCAAGATAAACAATTCAATTAACTGTGAATTGATAATGCTAGAGCGTACTCATCATGATGAATCAATTATCGAATTAATTTCAAAGACATGCATAAGAAAATCTGCAAAACTAAAAGATGGCTCTAAAATCTCTATCAAAGTTCAAGTGAATTCCTAAATTCCATGAATAGCTTCTCCGTATTCTTTTTCAATTTTAGAGCTTGAACTTTCTGGGATTGGGGATTGCAACCTGGCAACTATTGCATCAAGATCAATTTTCTTGCATCCATCAACGATGAATTTTTCTTGATGGATTTGATCATAACCTAGCGCAATAATCTGTGGTCTAACATGATTGACTGTCTTGAAGATGTCATCCTCTTGGCCAATTAAGCATAGATCTACCATGGATAATGATTTTACTAACTCTTGTCTTTGTTCTTGGGAGTGTAATGGCCTTCTCTTTTTCATCTTTACTGCAGTATTGTCCGTTGCAACAACTACAACAAGAACATCACCTAATGCCTTTGCTGCATTAAGAGTATGAATATGACCTGGATGGATAATATCAAAAACTCCTCCTGCCAAAACTATTCTTAACGAATTTCTGCCAAGCTCTGTTAGTGTGGTTCTATCCTTGTTGATTAATTGATTTTTAATCAAATTATCAATTTTTGAATTAATTTCATCTAGTGTTAGGCTTGTTTTTTTACTGATCAATTCAATTAGGTCAATTCCGCCAATTTGAGACACATACAATGATGACAGAATTAATTTTTCACTTGGTTCCATTATTCTAATTACTCTTAATCCCTCTCTTTAATTCATCGCTAAAAATTACATCTTTGGATCAAGGCCTTTTGCCAATCTTAATGCGTCAATCAATCCATCTGCATAGCCAATACTGAGTATTGCTACTTCATCTTGCCCCTCTTCTAAAAATTTCTCAGCATCTTTAATGTATAATTCTGCATTCTCTAAAATTATGTGAAATTCCTTTTGGTCTTTGTATCGCGGTCTGACCTCTTCAAGCGCATCTCTGATCATTGGCACATATTTTTTCATCATCTGACTGGAAATTTTCTGTGTTTTTTCTGAATTATCAAATGGCTCATCAATGCACTCTCCTAATATTTTCAAGGCATCTGATTCAGTAAAATGCAGTCTTCCTGGAATAATTACAGTGTGTGGTGGTTTTCCAAAATCTCTTTTCTTTAAACTTGAAATCTTGCCAGAAATAATTGCTTGATCCCTAAAACCAATCCTGGATGCAACAATAACAAATGTTGATAAATCAACCACCTTCCTCATTTGACCCTTTTCTGTTTCTAGTAATCCATGTAATGCAACATTAGGTTCCAAGAAAAAATCTTTGTCCTGATTATATTCTAGTAGAAGAATTGTGTGGTTTCCCTCAATGATATTTTTGTAAATTACGTAATATGGTGTGGTAAGTGACTTCATTTCACTCATAATTGTTGCAATTCTTCCAACTTTGTAAAAGTGTAAACCACACTCGCCAATCATTGATGTGAGTGATGATGATGCATGAATTGAGAATGTTTTGATTTTTTCATCAATCGCCCTTGTTCTTAATTCGATATGGGTGGTTGCAATGTATGGATCCCCATATGATAATAATGCGACTTTTTTCTTCTTTGCATTTTTTAATATCTCATTTCCATCTTCGACAAGCCATCGTTTTGCTTCCTTGAACTCTGCTTTTGTGGAATCCTTAATCTTTCTTAAATCTGATTTTCCAATAGGACTGGTAAACTGTTCCAAATAGACAATGTCTGCTTTAGATAATACATCTAGAGCCTCAATTGGAATTGATTTGAATCCAGATACTCCTATACCGACAAACCAAAGCATTACTTCATCTTTCTGTCATGTAGTCTTTTTAAATGCTGTAGAGTTTTTTTGAGAATTTCTATGCCACGAAGATATTCGTCAATTGATACTTTTTCATCTATTGTATGTGCCTCATGTGGATCTCCTGGTCCATAAGTGACTACTGGAATTTGCCATTGATTTCCTAAAACATTCATGTCGCCAGTTCCTGTTTTTCTAATCAATGAAGGTCTTGAATGCTCCACTTCCATTATTCCTAGCGTAAATGCCCTTACTAGCGATGAGTTATGAGGCGCCTCAAATGGCTCTGTTTCATCAAGAATTGAATAAAATGCCTCCACTTCTCTTTTCTGGGCAATATCCTTGACTAATGTGGCGATTTTTTGCTCAACTCTTTTACAATTCATATCCACAGGAATTCTGATATCAAATGTTGTCTCGCAATCTTTTGGTGTGACATTGTGACTGGTTCCGCCTTTAATTTCAGTCATTGTTGCAGTCAATAACATTCCTTTGGATTTTTCCTCCTGTCTCTCTTCTAGTTTGTCTTTGAGTTCTTTTGCAAAGATTATTGATTCTTGTATGGCATTTTTTGACAGCCAGGGTGCGCTTGCATGTGAGCTGTCATCTACGCTGATCTTTAGATTAATTGCCAGTCTCCCTTTGTATGCAATTGTTACTTGTTTAATTCCGCTTGGCTCTCCAAAAATAGCATAATCAATTCCTATTTTTTTTTTTACAAGATTTTTGATACCTGTTGCATTTCCTTCTTCATCAACTGCACCTACAAAATATACGGTTCCGTTGTTGTTTTGAATCGATGCTGCTGCAAATAGCATTGCCATAAGTGGTGCTTTCGCATCTGATGCTCCCCTTCCGTAAAGTGAATCTCCTTCTTTTCTCACCTTTACTTTTCCTGGAACTACATCCATGTGACCACATAGCATGATTTTTGGTGAACCAGAACCTTTCTTTGCAATGATATTTCCTACTTCGTCAATTTGAATATCCTCAAATCCCAAATCATCGCATTTATCAGCTAAAAATTCTGCCAGTGGCTTTTCGCTTAGTGAGGGCGTATACAGTCTGAGTGCTTTTTCAAGCATCTTTACTGCAAACCTTGGTGTCACTGTAAAATGAGTGTCCAATTTTTACTTCTCTACCTTTATTGCATAATTTAACATCAAAGAAGGAATATCTACATCACAAACTCTGACCGTATTTTTGTATTCTGTAGTGTTGTTAACTTCGTGAACAACTAAACCTTTGTCATCGCTTTCCATCAAATCCACCCCTACAATATCTCCTTGAACTGCATTCTTAGCCTTGATACACATATCTTCCATTTCTGGTGTTACTTTGCAAGGTTCTGCAATTCCACCTAATGCCATATTTGTTTTCCAATTTCCGTTACCTGACGTTCGATAAATTGCAGCTACTATCTTATCGCCAACCATGATTGCCCTGATGTCTCTTGGTGGTCTTTTAACAAATTCTTCCAAGTAATGAATTTGATAAATTGGATACATGTTTTCCCTACTTTCAATAATTCCTTCAGCCGAATCTCTGTCGTTAAGTTTTGAAATTAATCTGCCCCAACTACCAACAGTTGGTTTGATGATTTTGGGATAACCTTGTAATTCCAGTGATTCTAATGCAGCATCTTTAGAAAATGCAACAGTGGCATCTGGAGTTGGCACACCAAATTTTTTTAATAACATGTGTGTGAATAACTTATTACCTGCAAAAACCCCCGTGTTTAGACAATTGATCACTTTGACACCGAGTCCCTCTAGAGCTGCAGTTGAATGAATATTTCTATAATAGCTTACGCATCTTTGAATGACAACACCATATTCGTCTGGTTTTTTTTCTAAATCTAATGCAAGTTTCTTACAATTGACCATCTGAATGTTGATGTTGTTTTTTTTACCTGCTTCTAGTAGAGCTTTTTCTTCCCAACGGATGGTATCGTAAAGAATAGTAACGTCAGGATTCACTGCCCCCAATCCTCGCCAACCGTTTGGGCGGGCTTTAGATCGAAACCATCTGAACCTTTTGCTAATTCAAAACTTGCTCCACATTCCGGACATGTTACAATCTCTCCTTCAAGTGCATCAC
>JABDKK010000148.1 GCA_013002265.1 Candidatus Nitrosopumilus sp.
GATAATCCAATTAATCCTGCTAATGCGGTAAGTTCCATCCATAATTCTATCAAGATGTTAACCTCTCAAACTCCACTGCGATGTATCAACAATCATTTAATTTTTTTGCACCATCTTTTGGTTATGATATATTTCGATTTACCCTCAATAAGGTTTTCTATGGGATAAAAAACACGCACAAAGTTTGTATTCATAAAAATTACCATAATTCCGACTTTTTGCGTAATATTGAATGCAGACATAGTCTTAAGTTATATTTTGGACTATATGCATGAGGGGGGAAATTGTCTGGTTTAGAATCACTGAGCAAAATTCACAAAAAATGATGAATGAGTAAATTATGATTTTGGAGTTACAGTTTGCACTAAAAAAAGAGTAGTTTAGAAATTATCTGAAAATATTACTTGAGTTTCGTAGAGGACATAAGAAAAACAGGAGACCACGATTCTTGATTACGCTAACTAATGGATATCAATTTTGAAAGATGTCTAGTTGATACTAATTTTTTGGAGGTTTTGCAAATTTATTTTCAGGATTGTTATGATACTCTACAGGAAGCATTGCATCTTTTTGTCTACCAGTAAGAATTCCTACTACGATATCATCCTTTTTAATAATTCCTTCATTCATTAATTTTTTAATTCCTGCTATTGATGCCCCTGATGCCATCTCACAATCAAACCCATTAAGGCCAACCACTGACATTGCATCAAGCATTTCTCTATCTGAAACTGTAGTAACTACTCCTTTAGTAAAATCAAGTGCACGTAATCCTTTCAAAATATTTGCTGGTCTTCCAATTTGAATTGCAGTAGCCTTTGTTTTTGGTTTAATTCCTTCTTTGTCAAGATGATTATAGTATTTTGAAATTAATTCAGTGTTGGGTTCCCCTTTATTCCACCTTAATTCTTCACCTTCAAATTTCCCATTATAAAGATCACACAATGTGCTTGCTCCTTCTGAATTTATGACTGCAATTTTAGGTATTTTCTTAATCCATCCCCATTCATACAGTTCCATTAGAGCTTTGCCACAACTAGATGTATTTCCTAAAGCTCCTCCTGGATAAACAATCCAGTCTGGAACTTCCCAATTAAGATACTCTAATGCCCTAAACGGAATGGTTTTCTGGCCTTCTATTCTAAATGGATTTATTGAGTTTACAGTATATCCATCATGATTTTGTGCATCATCTAAAGATTGTTTTAACGCATCATCAAAATTTCCATCAACTTCAACAATTTGAGCTCCGAACTGATATGCTTGGCTAAGCTTTCCCTGTGCAATTTGCCCTGCAGGAATATACACGTCGCATTTTATTCCTTCATTTGCTGCAAACATTCCAGCTGAAGCAGATGTGTTTCCAGTAGAAGCACACACAATTTTTTTTGCTCCTACCATTTTTGCATGAGTAACTGCAGTTGCCATGCCGTTATCTTTGAAAGAGCCACTTGGGTTGTATCCTTCAGGCTGCAACCATAAATTTTCATTTGAGATTCCAATAAACTCGGCAACTTTTGACATATGGTATGGTTTTGACTGTCTTCCTTCAGCACCATCTAGTGAAACCAAATATTTTGAACACTCTTCTATGCTTTCAGTATCTATTTGACAAAAGTTCAGTAATTCTCTAAATCTCCAAACCCCACTTTCATTAAATATGCTTCCTTGAGGATTTCTTCTTTGGGAGAATACTTCTTTTAGAACATCGGATGGTCTTTTTTTGTATTTTACATCTAAAAGGTGACCTTTTTCACATTGTACCTTAGTGCTGGTAATTGAATATTGCATAGCACAAAGTGGATTAATACACATGAGATAAGCGTCTCCTTGCATTGTCATTACAGTTAATCAGTGATAATTTAAAGCAAATGTGTAAAAATTAGACAAGTGTTAGGTATTTTTCCCAAACTTTAGATTGGATTAATCTCAAAAACAACTATGGTTAGCTACCATGAATATCTGAAAAATATTCTAATTCAAATATTGGAATCTTATGCCCATCTTCAAGAGATAAAAGATAAACCTGGAGATATTAATCTTATAATGAAGGATCTGTTGAAAATTAATGGATTTGCAAAGGTCATTTTAAACAAAATTGATGATAAAAACATTCAATCCTCTGACTTTAAGGGTCTGAAATCAAAATTAAAAAACTATGTTGAAAACTACTATTTTGAACAAGAGATTGAAACCATGTCTGCTCTGTATTCTGATGATATGGGAAGGCTAAAAAATGTGCGTCTAAAGATTTTAGAAGCACTGAATGATAAAAAATTGATGGTTTCCATTCAGGAGTTATCTGAGAAACTATGAGCGATGGGAAAAAATGTGTATTGTGTGGCTGCAAAGATCACAAATTATTTGGTTGTTCGCGACATATGTCTAAAAAATGTAGTTGTTTTGAGAAATAAAATTATTTTAAATTTTATTTTCTTTTAGGACCTGACCTTACATGAAAATTCAAACAACACTTGCATTCTTTTTCCAAACATTCTGATTCATTATGATGACCACAAATACCACATTCACAACTTCCTGTCATGATATTGCTTATCTTATTTAGAATATAATGTATGCCCCAATTTTTTATGATTTTCAGGTCAAATGAGATTACTTTTTAGATTTTAATTTTTTTGAAGGCTTTTCTTTCCCTTCTAATTCTTTTTTTATCTCTTCGGACTTATTTTCAACTGCCTTGATAATTTCCTGTATGAGCCCATCCAAGTCGCTGTCTTCAGCTGGTGGTTCCACCGTACTAGCTATTTCATTAATCGTGTTAGATATCTCTGTACTGACATCATCGAAGCTTTCTGGATCTTCATATGCTGCACTATAGAGGTTTTTTAGATTGTTCACATGACCTATGACCTGCTCAGTTAACACAATTCGGTAATCAGTTCCGTTAACTTGGAATTCCTTTGAACTCATAACCATTTTCAATTTCTTTTGTTTATAATGTTTTTCAGGTAATTATTGGTGGATCTTTGAGTGGTTTTTTTGTTAAAACACAATGTAATCTAATGCAGATGCATCACTGATTAGTCTTGTATGTTTTGAACCGACTACATAACCATTCTTAATGTCACTTGCAGGAATCCATCTGTTAGTAGAAGTATAATGTCTTTTTTCAGCTAACTCTCTCTCTATAGATTCTATGTCAAATTCTCCTTCTTCTACTTGTTGTGTTGTAAGGTG
>JABDKK010000165.1 GCA_013002265.1 Candidatus Nitrosopumilus sp.
ACCAGGAGCACATCCCAAATCAAGCACATAAAATCCAGGACCGATTATTCTGTAAGACTGGTTTAGTTCTTTTAGTTTGTAAGCTGCTCTGCTACGATATCCCTGTTCATTAGCTAATTTTCTATAATGATCTTTTCGTGCATCCTGTAGTTTCATTTGGACTTCGCAGGTTTCTTCATTTCAGCAATAACCCAGTCTTCAATGAACTGACAGTTTCTTGGACTAATTTCACCATCAAGAGAGCATTTCTGTTCAACTGGACAAACCAAACATGGCGCATTCTCAATTGATTGTGTACTAATTGGAGTTTTCTTAATGATTAGTTTGTAAGTCCAACGACCCTTCTCAAGAATTTTTTCTCTAGTGATTGTTCCCATTCTTTCAAGTTTTAACGATAATCTGGATCCATCTCGACTTGAAAGTTTTAATTTTTTCCACAGTTCACTTTGGAACATTCCCTCTGATTCACGTTCAGCTAGAATATCATAAACTCTGTTGGTAAGTCTTTCCATGTCAACTTTTTCGATTTGGAAATTTTCAATTTCTTCATCAGATAGTTGCTCTTCTAATTCTTCTTCAAGCGTTTTTTCAGCTTCTTTTTTAGCTTCTTCTAATTCTTTTTTAGTTAATTTTTTTACTTTTGCTGGTTTCTTTTCAGCCTTTGTTGCTGGTTTCTTTTCAGCCTTTGTTGCTGTTGATGTTTTGGAAGTTTTAGATTTTTCAGTTTTTTTCTTTAACTGGTCAATTTCATCTGTGATTTTTTCAGCTTCTTCTATTAGAGAATCTTTTTTCTTTGCCATTAAATCGCCCTGCTTAACCTCATTTTGTTATTTTCCATACAATAAATCATTCCTATTTTACACTAAATGTTCCACTTGTTGAGATATTTTTTAGTTCTTTTGAAACCATGTCTGCTACAATTTCATAGTTACCCGGATTATCTATAGCCTTGGAAAATTTGTCCCCTACAGGTAGAACCTGATTGGCTTTAAGAAAACATTGCTCAAAGAATCCACCCTGGGCAATTACATCGCCTTTTCCAGCTGAATAGATGGTCACATAAAGATCTCCACATTCAAAAGAAGAATCATTTACTTTAATCTGAATTTCTACAGGGTCAGAAGTAGAATATTGTTTTGAGAGACCAATTATTTCTAATGATGAGCCATGAGATGAACTACTGCCAGAATGAGACATGGGCCACATGTTTAACTCCCTGCCAGGTTTGTCTAAAATATCTGCCATTACAACGGATCCAAAGACCACTGAGAAAATCACAGGTAACAAAAATACAACAAATACTCTTCCTGATGCCATTTGTTTTAAGAACTGTAATTCCCTTATATCTATTTAGTAAATTTCAAAATAACAGATCAGTTTGACGAATGAGTTAAATCGTAGCCGACTAAATACAGCTAGATGCGACTTAGAAAATTCAGGGTTAGAGCATATCGTTGCATTCATGATTCTGGAGAGATTACAGTTGGGGATTTGGCTGCTTTTGTGGGTAGAAATGAAAGTGGAAAAACCACTATTCTTCAAGCATTGACTCTTTTGAATAGAGATGAGCTTGTTTCAGAATTAGATCTATGTGATGAGATGAGTGAAGAGCTCAAAGAAGAGATAAGATTAGCAGAAGGAGAGTTTGAACTTAATCAGCATGAAATAGGACTTATAAAAGAAAAATTTCCCAATTTACCAGAAATTAAAAAAATCAAACTAATACGAACAAACAGAAATCCAAGAGTTCAGTATGAATTTGAAGACATCAAACTTAGTGATGATTCAAATCAAGGAATTAATTCATGGGAGAATTTCTCCAAAGAAATTTTGGATTTTCTAAATACAATTCCAAACCACCTAAGGATTCAAATCGATACAAATTTTTTTGATGGACCAGTTCCAAAGAATCAAGAAACATTTGATAGTGGAATGGCAGAATTTAGCAATCAGTTTCATGTTATTGCAATCCAAGAGCCAAATGTAATTGCAGAATGGGAAAAAATCTATGAAAATCCCGATAACCAATATCCCAATTTACTAAGTGGCGAGAGCGAAAAGACGGCACTCCAGAATTTTATTTCATCAGATTTGCACCCAAGATTTGTATATTTTTCAGACTACAAAAAGATCTATGGAAATATCAACCTCAATGAGTATCTAAGAGAAGAAAGGGGAGAAAGAGCCGATTCTATAGAATACATTGAAGAGTTTGACAAGGCTGAAACCGTCAGGAACCTATTCTATCTTGCAGAATTAGACATGAAAGAGTTAGATGCAGTTAAAGAAAGTCCCTCAAAATGTATCAAACTTCTCAATGCTGCAAGTAACAGGTTGTCAAGTAAATTAAATCCAGCATGGAAAGGGGATCCTATTCATGTTGACTTGAGATACAATCCTGGAAACATAATGAGCGTTGTAATTTCAGATGTTCATAGGGATGGCACCATTACAAACACCGGACTGTTAAATAGGAGAGCGGAAGGATTCAAGTGGACTTTCTCATTTATCGTAAACTTTGCAGCAGAAACTCAAAGGGCAGAGCTAAAAGAAGCAATATTACTACTTGATGAGCCGGCAAGAAATCTTCATCCAACACAACAGATGGGAATTTCAGATTTGTTAAGAAATTTGGCAGGTTCAAACCAAGTTTTGTATGCAACACACTCACCATTCATGATATTTGATTATACTCCAGGAAATCTACTCGTTGTTGAATTAGACAAGAGAAAACATCTCAGTAGAATTTTTTATGACTATTGGAATGCAGATGATAAAACACTAACTCCAATCTTATATGGATTATCTAGAGGCCAAGTTGAATCTATTGTGGATAGGGAGATTGGAACCAACTCCAGGCCGGTAATCATTGTAGAGACAATGTCAGATGCAATGTATCTAAATGCATTTGATAAATTCTTGCAGGATCCAAATATCTCAATGAATCCGCTTAATGTTGTAGCAGCATATAACAAGAATTCAGTTTTGCCTTTGGCTATATTTTATAGAAATCATGGCTACAAGACATTTATCCTATTGGATAACACAGAAGAATCCAAGCAAATTTCAGCACAGTTAGCATCAAATGATTTCTCATCAATTCAAACAATCATTTTTGAAAAGGAGGGAAAAAAATTGGAATCAATTGAAGACTATATTGTTTTAGAGGATTATCTGTATCCAGTAAATCAGACCTATGAAATCAAATTAAGGCAGGAAGGATTCTCAAATTTGAATCCACAAGAGGTGTCTTCAAAGGAAGGTAGAGGGATTTTAGACAAATTAAAGAAGATCTGGCAGGAGCACAGAGATGATGATTGGGGCGAATTTAACAATGAAGAGATTACAAGATACATTTGTGAAAAAATAGCACTAGAGGAGACTGATTTTCTATCAGACAAAACAAAAGACCAATTCAGGTCCTTGTATAGATTAATTGCTGAAAGAATAAGACAATATCAGAATGTGGTTACCAAATCAGACATAAACAAATTTCAAAGGGCCAGGGCTTAAGATTTAAGAAGTTTTCTGATGAATGATACCCTAATAAAAAATAAAAAAGTATGAAAGAAGATTTAAGGTTAAATGAGAGATGCGGAAATTGATTTACATGAATAAATTCTCTACGAGAGGAATTTTCCTTTCAGTTGCATTACTACTTTCAATAGCGTTAATTACAAATTTACCAAGCGTTAATGCTGAAGAAATAAACGTAAAGAGTATCGCTTTAGAAGAAACTACAATTATTGAATTAACAAATGATTCACCTGAAGATATTAACACTTTTAGAATTTGGTTAGGAAGTGATTTTAGTTTTAAATCTTTTAAAACAGAGAAGGGGTGGGTAGGTGAAAAAACTCCCCAAGGAGTCATAATATTCACATCGTCTGAAGCAGTCAAGCCCGGAGAGTCAGTAAAGTTTGGTGTTAAAACAGACAAGGACAGGCCTGGAATAAATTGGAAGGCATTAGATAAAGAAGACAGGCAGATAGACATTGGAAAAGTCATTCCTGACGATTTACCAAAGGCTACTGAAAACTCTCAACCAGGACAAACCCAACCATCACATAGTACAACTGAGAGCATTACCTCAGAATCTACATTTAGAATAATTCCTGAAAAACCAAACGTTGGATCAACAATAAGAGTAACCGGAGAAAAATTTGGAGCATCTCAAGAATTTGATTTCTATATTGATTCAAAAAAGGTAGGAACCTTCCAAACAGATAGTAATGGACACTTTATGACAACTATGAAAATTCCAAAAGAGCAATCAGCTGATAGAGTAGATTTTCTAGTAAAAGACAAAGCAGGTGAAGAAAAAAAAGTCAGCCTTAGAATTGGTGGTGTTGACAATAAAGTTCCAGAAGAGAATGTCAAACTAACAATTCAAGGTGTTCCCAATTCAATTAAGAGAGGGGACGTGTTAGAGGTGTATGGTACAGGCACTCCTGGAAGTGCAGTCAAAGCAGATATTATTTCACCTGAAGGAAAAGTCATCAATTCGCGTACTGCAATAATTAATTCAAAAGGAGATTGGAAGATAGATGAGCCAGTTATGGTTCCCTTAGATTCCATATTAGGGGAGTATCAAGCTACTATTTCAGATGGAAGGCAAACTATCGATATCAAGTGGACTGTTGAGCCAAGAAGAGTAATCATAATAGAACCAACTAGTGCGCAGTTTGAATTAGAGGATGTTATGAAGTTTAATGGGACTGCAATTCCAAACAAACCAATGGAGTTGCGATTGGAAGATCCTATTGGAAAAGAAGTTTATTCAGACATTATTCAAATTGATGGATCAGGTTTAGTAGAATTTGAATACCCAACAACTCTTAATTCTCCTAAAGGAACATACACATTAATTGCTGCACAAGAGAAAAACAAAGAATTTATTTTCGCCGGATTAGGTCAACTGGCTGTAATTCCAGTTAATTTGGAATTTGATAAATTAAATTACAAATCAACTGAGACGGCACAGATTACATTTTCTGGACAGCCATCAGATGTTGTCAGTTTGTTGATTGTTGATCCGGGTGACAAACCTAAAGAATCAGACATTACCGTACAGTTGTTGCCTGATGGTAGAGGAAAATACTCGCTTCCATTAACTGGATATGCATCAGGAGTGTATACCGCAGTGGCACAGAAGGGAAGTGCCCAAAGTTCGACCACATTTACAGTGGGCTTACAAGTAGGTTCTGGAGAAATTCAGATCAATACAACTAAAGAGGAGTATGATCCCGGAGATTCTATTTTGGTTCTAGGAAATACAGGCCCCAATGTTATCTTGAGTTTGACATTGATAGATCCAGATGGCAATGAAGTTAAACTAAGGGAAACGTATTCAGATAAAACTGGAAAGATTTCAGAGGATTCATTTAGAATTCCTTCTGATGCCCAACCTGGCGTCTGGACAATAAAGGCAAAAAGCGGTGCAAACTTTGACATTATTGAAATCAATGTTTTAGGAGTTGTAAAGGAGGGAATGGTAGCTGTTGTTTCTGATGCTGGAAAATTGGATGGAGTAAATGAGTTTATCAAGATCCATATTTTTGGAGCAAAACAAACAGTCAAGATTACCATCATATCTGAAAGCGGAGAAGAGATAGAAAAATTGGAATTCCCAGCATCCAAAGGAGGTGAAATCAATCAACCATGGATGATTCCAAAAGACATGGTTCCAGGAACATACACAGTAATTGCCAAAGATGGATTTAATGAAGTAGAAACCACTTTTGAATATTAATTTCAAACAATTTTATTTCAGATAATTTTGAACCGATTATGAATCTAAAAGAAAAGATTGCAGAATATCCAAATTTTCCTAAAAAAGGCATTTTATTTAGAGATTTCAGTCCGATTCTAAAGGATCCATCAGCATTATCATATATTGCCGATGAATTCTCAAAATATTTTCATCCAAAAGACATTGATGTTTTTGCAGGGATTGAGTCAAGAGGATTTATTCTTGCAAGTGTTTTAGCCTCACGATACAACAAAGGAATGGTAATGATTAGAAAGGCAGAAAAACTCCCTGGAAAAACTGTAAAAATATCTTACACCATAGAATATGGCAAGGATACAATAGAAATTCAAAAAGACATCATAGAAGAAGGACAAAGAATTCTCATCTGTGATGATTTGCTTGCAACGGGTGGTACTGCCCAAGCATCTGCAAAATTAATAGAGAAAGTTGGCGGAAAAGTTTCAGGTTTTGCATTCCTTATTGAATTAACAGAATTGAATGGAATTAAGGGAATCAGCAAATATGATTGTAAATCATTGGTGAAATACTAATGGAAAAAGATGTAGAAATCGGAATTTTTGGCGGAACAGGTATTTATGACTCTGGCTTACTTGAAAACCCTCAAGAAATTGATATAGACACGCCTTATGGAAAGCCATCAGATAAAATTACAATTGGAATATTCAATGGTAGAAAAATTGCATTTCTTCCAAGACATGGAAAAAAACACTCCATACCACCGCATATGATAAATTTCAAGGCAAATATTTGGGCATTTAAGGAATTAGGAGTAACCAGGATTATTGCACCATCTGCTGTAGGAAGTCTTAAAGAAGAATTGGAACCAGGGCACTTTGCATTACCAAATCAATTTATCGATTTTACAAAATCAAGAGACGGATCATTTTCAGAAAACGGAAGAGTCATCCATATTTCTGTTGCAGATCCGTTTTGTCCAGAATTGCAATCATCGATTCTACAAATTACAAATAATTTAGATTTGAAGATGCATACTGATTGTACATATGTATGCATTGAAGGACCTAGATTTTCTACAAAAGCAGAATCAAAATTTTACAGGACTACTGGAGCAGACATAATTGGAATGACTTTAGTTCCAGAATGTCAACTTGCAAGAGAAGCTCAAATGTGTTATGCGTCGATTTCAACTGTTACAGATTATGATGTTTGGGCTGAAAAACCTGTAACAGCTAAAGAAGTTTTAGAAACATTATCAAAAAATGTAGAAATGACAAAGAAAGTGTTGACTGATTTAATTGATAAAATTCCTAAAACAAGAAGTTGTTCTTGTTCAAAGGCTCTAGAAGAAGCAGAGTTTTAGTCATCAACAAATGATTCTTTTTTGAGTCCTTCAGGAAGAGTCAAATCTCCCTGAAGCAGATTTTTTTGAAGTGACATTATAACCTCTTCAACATCATATCCTAATTTTTCTAGTTCTTTTTCGGTGGTTTTTGAAATTTTTGCACCAATGTTTTGGCCCCCTATCCTACCAAAGGCAATTGCAGTAAAACGAAATTCATTGTTATCCAAGGTAAATACACCAGTAATCTTGGCAGCCATTTGGCTTCCATGAACATTATTTATGTGAACTTTAAGATCCATTTCAAAAGTTAGATTTCTACTGCTTTATTGACATTATCATCAATCAAAAAGCTCCAGTGTTTATCATCTTCAATTTTAAAATTATTTACTTTGAGAGGAACAATTTTTTCATCCAAACATTCATGCTTTATCTCTCCATTTTCTTTGAGTTTTACTAATTTCCATTTGTATTTTCCTTGTTGAAGTTTGCATACTGAAACTCCCCATTTTGCATCTGCATCAATTTTTGGCATCCCTACTAAATCAGCAAGCTCTTCAATACCTAATTGTTTTTCCTCACAGAATCGTTTCTTACAAACACCACATCTCCAAACATCAACTGAACCAATTGTTCGTTCATCAATGTTGATGTTAACTACTCCAAAGTAAACTGGTTGATGTTTGCATGTTTCAGTATCAATACTCAATGCTGTTCACCAATAATTAGCATTATTTAGTTCTTGAATCATCATAAAATTTTTCTAGAATTACCCCTATATTATCAACTACTTTATTTCGTTTAAATTCAATTTTTTCACGCTCACACATTCTTCTAAACATATTGACGGCAGTAAATCTAGGATGCATTGCCTCAAATTCAGTTTCAGAAAAATCTATGAATGCCCCAAGATCCATTAGATCTTTAGCGGCCTTTTGTGCAGAATCTGATGAAATCTTTAGTTTTTCTGAAATTGTTTTAGACGACATTTTTCCATAGCATGTCACTAACAAGTACACTTTTGCCTGAATTGGATCCAATTTAATTTCAGAGATTAGGTCATTTTCAATTTTAGAAGATTCCATCGTTTATCAAAAAATAACATAATACATAAAACATATTCTAAGTTACTTTTGGACCAAAATTTTTTTTGAGATTTTTAATGAAAACCCCATTGCCATAAAATGCACCACTGCTCCAATAATTGCCCCTAACATTAAATTGTCAAGAATTTGCCACACTAAGAAAAAAACAAGTATTGAAGGTACAGAAACAATGATGGCAATTATTGTTCCCTTCAGAATTATTTCTCTAATAGATAATTGGGAACCTTGCCTATCAGACAACAATAAAAAATTCATAAAATGGTAATAAAAATCAAAGATATAAGGTAATTATTGATAAATTAAATTCAATTTTCAATATTTCCTTCTTTTTAGAAGAATCAAATTATGACATTTGATAATTGACTAAAATTTATTTTTCTATTTAATAGTATAAACTATCACGGATCCATGTTAATTTCAATAATGATATTCTAAATATCATTTAACTTTTCCATATTATATTTGTAGGAATATGCAATTGTTGGAAATTGAAATTATTACGATTGCGATTCTTGTAGGTTTTTACGCATTATTTAGTGGACTTGAAATAGCGATTGTTGGAGTAAGGCGTTCCAGAGTAATTCGTCTATATCGAAAAAAAATTCCAGGATCTTCCCCACTTTACAAATTAAAAATGAATCCAGCAATGATGACATCAAGTGTAAATCTTGGAAATACTTTAGTCAATGTAGCATCATCAGTTCTTGCTGCAGATGTGGCAATTAAACTACTAGGAAGTGAAGGAGTTGGAATAATCATCGGGATCATGACATGTGTAATTTTGATTTTTGGTGAAATATTACCTAAAACATATTGTAATGTAAACCCTGAAAAGGCATCATTAAGATTTAGCAGAGTATTACTGATCTTTACTTACATTATGTATCCATTTGTAAAATCGTTAGAGTTTCTTACTCAATCAGTATTAAAATTGTCTGGAGGTTATTCACCAAGACCAAAACCAATAACTGAAGAAGAAATTAAAGAAATTATAGATTTAGGATATAGAGAAAAGGCATTAGAAAAAGAAGAGCGTGATCTTGTTTATAATGCATTAGAGTTTGATGATAAACCCATAGAAGATGTAATGACTCCAAAAAGTCAGGTTTTTTCTTTAGATGAAAAACTTACATTATCGAAAGTTAGATCAAAAATCTATAATAAAGGATTTTCACGTGTTCCTGTTTTTGAAAAATCTTCAGATAACATTACAGGGATTTTACATATATGGGATATTTCTAGAATTCCTGAAAAAAGATATTCTAAAACAAACATAGGAAAAATTGCAAGAAAACCATTTTTTGTTTATTCAAATGATAGAATAAGCAATCTTCTCATTGAACTTAAAAAAAAGTATATGCATATGGCAATTGTCATAGATGAGAAAGAGAATTTAGTAGGAATAATTACTGTAGAAGATTTGTTAGAAGAAATTGTCGGAGATATAGTAGGAGAAGCCAGTAAATAGTAGAAAATAGAGAAATTTGTAATTATTCAATTATCAGGTAAAACATCATTGATTCTCTGATTCATTCATCACTTGTTCTACTTTTTTTTCTTCCTCAATCATCACTTTCTCAAATTCCATTCTTAGGGCATCGCATTTTGTTTGTTTTTCATGTTCATCCATTTTTGAGAATCTAATATCACGGATTTCATTTACAATAGCATTGATTTTTTCATTTGTTTCATACATTATATCATCAATCTTCTTTTGAAAGGCAGTATCCATACTGGGATAATATCAAGAACTTTACATTAGTATTACTATTAGGAAGCCTGATAGTAAAAAAACAACTGCCTAACTTCAAAAAGGCAGACTAGAGATAAAAATTCCAAAGAAAATGGCGGGTAACTCCATTAAAATCAAATAATTAATTAGATCTAAGAAAAGAATTTTAAAAAAACAGCAGTAAAAGCCAAAGATACTTTATATTTGGTAAACTAAGATTTTTACTGTTTGGCAAGTTATAAGGGAACATATTCAAATGAGCAATCGCTAAATTTTGTAATCCCAATAATAGTAATTTTGTTTTTGGGAATCATATACATAATGACGCAAAGGGCGGATTCTGGATTTGTAAGTTTTATCCTAATTGGTGCTGCGGCAATTACAATGTTTTATTGGGTCAGAGTTTTGAAGAAAATGACAAAAGATCAAAAACCATCTTATACCCAAACAAGAGAGCAGGAGACAAAAAATTGGGTTTATGACCTGATTAAAGGAGAAGGAGAGTTTGTATTTGTGGCGGAAGTTCCAGGTCCTGAAGACAAAATTGCGGTAAGACTGGTAGACGGTATGTTATACATTCGTGGAACTGCAGGATTTTCAAAAGAAGTTCCAATAGAGGGTGCAAGCAACATGCAAATTTCTGATTTCAAGTATAGAAATGGTGTTTTAACACTACGCATAAAATAATTAGAGACTTTTTGCAAGTTCCAATTTTTGTGGCAAATATTTTTCAGTAATATTTGTCAAGCCATATTTTGAAAATGCTTCTAACTCTGCCTTTCTTTTTAATCTTAAAAATACATCTAATTCTTTTTTCCAAATTCCATCTTCATATCTAGGATCTTTTTGAAGATCATAGCATCTCTTAATATCAGATTCCGTCATTGGAATTGTTGGAAGTTTGTATTTTTCAATGTCAGTTGCCCACACACCAACCCATTTTGCATCTGGAACAGTTAGTTCTCTTAAGTGTGCTGCATTAGCAGAGCCAGATTTTATTACCATTGCAATATGCTCCCCGTACACATCCCCATCAGTTAAAACAATAACTGGCAATCCCATTTCATCATGCAGTCGCTTAAGCAGAGTTCTTGTTGAACGGGGGGCTTGACCACCAGTGTTAATAATTATGGATTTAAATTTTTTATCTACTTGCTCTTCAACAAATCTGGTAAATAATCCGCCTTTTTCAATAGCAATAACAATTTCAGCACTAGTATCAAGTAATTCGGCAGTTGTCAAACTTGGACCAATTGAGTATCCATCCGGATGGTTAGACAGATTCATGGTTTTGCCCTCATATCCAGGAATGGTATATTCAATATTCAAATCACCAAAAATGGAGCTTCTCTCTTCAGGAAATATATGGAAATCTTCTCTAGGTTTTGAAGTTACTGCCTCTAAATCTACAATAATGTTGTCAGATTCAGATTGATCTTCAAATTCAATTGCAAATGCTTGAGACGAATAATAAACATCTCTTAATGTGGATGATTTTTTTTCTTGAGTTAACCTGTTTGCAAAAAATGCCAACCACATTAATTGCGTAAAAGAACGTAGTTGTGAAGAATTTCTTGAACTTCGTACTGCAGCATTAGTTCCCAAAATATATTGTCTGAGTTTTTTATCATATACAATATTACTTACTGATCTGCTAGGAATGGAAAATTTAGGAAATTGTCCATTTTCTAATTCTTCGTAAATTTTTGCGCCATGGCTTTTTAGCATTTCCAGAATATTCTTTTGTTTGGCGTCAGCTTTTTTACTACGCTCTTTTGATTTACTTGTTTTCAATTTCTTTTTCCTCCTTTATTTTTTTAGACTCAGTTGGTGTTTCTTCATCTAGTAATTTTTTATAATTAGGTTCTTTCTTTTTTCCTGCAAGTTCTGTACAAAACTGGGCAATTAGTGGGATATATTTTGCATAAAGATTAGCTCTTTTCTTTGCCATTTCGGCTTGTCCCCTTTTTGACATATATGCTGCCAATTTTCTGGATAGGAATTGCAATGCCAATCTGAGCTCTCGTTCAATTTCAGGCCTATCAGCTACATTTTCTTTTCCAGCAGTTTTGTAGGGTATTCTAGTTGAGCAAATATGAGATACGATAATGAATGGTGGATCACCTTTGACTTTATAGCGACCCCAATCAGTATCATTTACAACTTTTAACACTACATCACTACCTTCATCATAAAGCAATGGAATTCTGTTTGCATACCTGTAAACATGCGGACCGCCAGTTTTGATATCACCACCATAAGCAATGCCCATCTCAATTATGAAAGGAAATCCCGAATAAGCAGATGCGGGACGCTGAACTACAGCAGTAAAATCGGGTTTAAAGAATTTTTTAATTCCTTTTTCAAGCGGAGCCTCCCCCAAAGGAGCCAGGCAGCTAGGATCGGGCGCTAGAAAATCTTCAAATTTTTGGAGTGAATCGCTAAGATTGACCAGTTCCTGATTGCTCATAGTTCCCATTCTTTTTTCTGGCTTGAAACCTGCAAATTCTGCAAATTTATTGGCAGTAGTTGGTCCTATTCGTTGAAACCTTTTTGTCAGAAATGTTGTAAGTGGTTCACCTTGGACAGTATTTGTCAATTGTTTGTAATAGGGATTGTCAGGATCCATATTGACAGATTTTGATTGTGACTCACCAAAATCCCAATAGTGTAATTTTTTATTTGGAATGTCTAGATCTTCAATTGTAATTTTATTTAATTTCTCAAAATCCATTTTGAGAAAAGACATCAGTGCGACAACTACCCGAACTTGTCGTGGTAAATTTTTCCATTTTTTTCTTGCTTTTTCCATAATTGCAGTAAAACTGAGATTCTTTTTTGAAAGACCTAAATCTTTTCTAACTTTTTCAATCATTGCATCATCAATTGCAGGTATTTCAAATTGTGATTCAACAATCATTCTTCTAATTCTTTCTACATCAATTCCATGAGGATGAGGTCTAATAATTGTGGGAGCTGGTGGAATATCCTTTACAAATCTTGGATGTTGGAATTTTTGTCCTTTTGGATCATCAAAAGTAATTGATGCATATGGAGTAATCAAGGAAGTTTCATAAACATAATCACGTATTTTGTTTCCAGCTTTTGAATAATCACCCTCTAAACAAATACTGACTGAAAGGCCATGTTTTGAGATATCTTTTGTAGTGTGTTTTACAATAATGGGTTTGTTTTTTTGAATATCAAGCAATAACTCAAACTCATCCAGAGTTTTACCATCAACTGAGCTTTTGACAATAACTGGCTTGTTTGTTGTAATTTGACCATAAAGAATGGCCATGGTTGCTCCAAGTCCAAACATGCCCCTAGCTTGCTTTAGACCAAATTTTGAACCATAAAGTACTGTCCCAAATGCAAGTGGAATGTGCTTAGCATCTACTCCCGGACCATTGTCTTTTACAGTCAAAATATAGGATTTAGGATCAGGTTTGTCAGGCTCAACAGCCTTAATTGTCAAATGAACATCAGGAAGAATTCCTTTTTGATCACATGCATCCAAAGCATTTTCAACAAATTCTCGTACAGCAGTATAAAGAGAGCGTGTGGGATTGCTAAATCCAGCTAAATCGCGATTGCTATAGAAAAACTCACTAGGAGAAATTTGGTTGAATTTTTCCTTAATCAAAGACATTTTGATCTTCCCATAGTTTCATTTTTTCTTGTTTTGCTTTTCTGTTAGCAGTTTCTAATCTGTCATAAACAGCTCCATGCATACTGCCACTGGATATTGAAGATATTGCATCAACTGCTAATCTTAATTTACTAGCATCTCCAATTATTGAAACCGTCTTTCCGTAAACTGAGATATGAGTACTGCTTAGGTTTTCCATATTTCTTCTTGCTCTCCCACCTTCTCCAATAATTCTCCCTTTTATCCTTTCAACATTGGCATTAGATTTTCCAGCAAATTCTCTAAGATCTATTATGTGCAATGCGTTTTCGCCTTTCAATAAAGTCAAAGCATTTTCAGGGGAAAAACCTCTGCCAATTGCTGTAACTATTTCCATAGCTTTGAAGGGTTGAATCTTTTCAACATCACCTTGAGATTTGATAAGGACTTCTCCTGTTTCACCATCAACATCTAATGTTACATGGCATAATCTCTCAATGTTTGATTTTACTTTGCCAGATTTCCCAATTAAAACAGCTATCCTATCATTTGGAATTCGAATTAGTTTTTCAAAGCTCATTTAATTATCTCCTCAAACAACACAGCTGGATCTTCAAAAGACAGTCCTCTTTTACTGAAGAATTTTGTAATGTTATTAATATCTCTTTTAAGAAATTCAAGTGAATTTGGATGTCTAAGATCTACAGCGGAGCCCATATCAAAAACTACCAACCCATTTTCAGTTTTGAAAATATTATATTCTGAAAAATCACCGTGTACAAGTTTTGCTTTATGATAGAGATCTCTAATTATTTTAATGGCTTGTTTGTAGTCAGCTGCATCAACCTCTGAATTTAACAGGGTTTTTGCTGGTGAACCGTTTTTACCTATAAAATCCATGGCCAATACATTATTTGTCACATAAAGTGGTCTTGGAACAGGCATTCCTAAGTCATAGCATTGAGTCAAGTTACGAAACTCTTTTTTTGCCCAAAGATAAACAAGGTTTTTTGTTCCTTTTTTTAAATTAGAAAAACGCGGATCTCCAAGAATGTAGGGTTCTCGTTTTTTAAAATTTGAGGTACTGACTAAATAGATTTTCAATGCAATATTTTTTTCGTTATCATCCACTGCCCAAAACAGTACAGATTCTTTTCCAGCACTAACAGAACCATTGACATAAGCAATAATATGATCTGTGATCATTTTGTAAAGAGTCATCACAGTTGGTTTATCTAAAACTTCATTGATGACTTTGCCTTTTTTAAAACCATCTTCCAAATGTTTTCTTTTAGATTTAGAAATTAATTTATCATCTAATTTTGATTCAAGTTTTTTACTTAGTATGTCAGTCATTAACTAATTACACGTCCATTAGGTAAAAGAGGTTTCTTTGTGAAGGCATTACTATTTAGGTTTAAGAAGAGACGAAGCAAGATATTACATTTTAAAAACAATTAGAAACGGAACGCCAGAAATTGTCTTAACACCTGCTTCAGAACCAATTCCAAGTTCCAAAGATAGCGAAATGGTTTCCTTTCCAACCATGTTAATTATTGATGAATTTTTTAACAGGGTTTTTGCTTCTTCTTTTTCGACAAATTTTTCTCCATAGTAACTTTCACTGATATGCATGTTTAGTTCATCTTGAATGATATTTTTTCCCAATAGATTAGCATCACAAATATTGAGCATGATGTTTTTTTGGTAATCAGTAAGTTTTACTGAAAATTGCATTATGCATATTTACCTTTAAGAGTTGATTTTGCACCGCATGCCTCACAAATCAAAAAAGAGATCCTATTTTCTTTTAGAATTTTAGTATCAGGGCTTTTACAGGTGGAACACTCCAGATAGTCTTTGACATAAATTTGAAATAATCTAGTAAAGTCATCAGGAGCACGTTTGCCAACAAACATAGCCTTATCACCAAACCTCTCAGCAGGGACGGCAAATTCTTTTGAAAGGTATTGAAGAACTTTATCAGGATCTCTGCGAAGAACCTTAGGAAATTCTGAAAAATTTCTCAGGAAAGTTTTTTGGCCTTCCCACATTACATCCACAACGGGTAATTCAAATCTAGTTTTAGTACCCTTTTCAGTATCACCTAACTTATCCTGAATTCGCTTAAGCAAATTTTCATATTCTGTTTTGGTCAATAAAATACAGTACCTACTAGACCCTATATTGGTTTTGAAAAAGAGAAATCGTGTGGACTGTTGTGTTTAACTATTCCATCTTGCCAATACGGAAGACATTAGTTCCACATGTAGGACATGTGCCCTTTACAGCTGGACGTCCATTCTTTAGTT
>JABDKK010000185.1 GCA_013002265.1 Candidatus Nitrosopumilus sp.
CATCATACCCATCTTTGAATCCTTTTTTGTCATAACCATTCTTGTCGTATCCCTTTTTGTTAAACCCATTTCTGTTGTATCCTTTTTTGTCATAACCATTCTTGTCGTATCCCTCCTTGTCATATCCGTCTTTGTCATATCCTTTTTTGTCATACCCATCTTCATCATACCCATCTAAGTCATACCCGTGCTTGTCAAACGTACGACTAAATCTATCTAACAAACCCATAACAGAAATTCATGAATTCAATTCAGATAAGCATTTTCACGCTTAACTGCGTTTAATTTTTCTCCAAACAAGAATCTGGGCCTTTATGGATTTGTATCTCCATAGAATTGAATCTAAATCATTTACTTTTTCTCTTTGCACGAAGCTGTATCCTACAACATGGACATTGTACACCATCATATTCTAGATATGTTTCACAGGAAGTACATCTCTTAATTCCTTGCCTGTATCTTTGACTTTCAGATCTGTATCTTTCACAAATTCCTCTACAAGCCAATTCTCATGGCACCAAGAGACCTTTGCATTTAGGACAGCAATTTTTTGATTTTGTTAATGGGTATATGGTATAAACACATGCACACAAAACACATATTTTCAGAGATGCTTGTTTGCTCATTTTCTTGTAATCTCGTTTTTGGTAAATGAAATTGAGGGCTCAAATTTTGTAATACTAATTTTAACATCTTTGATTACACTCTGATAAAATGTTGTAATGTGTCCTGATTCTGCAAAGTCCTTTTTTTCTATAATTAAAAAGCAGTCTTTGAGACTTTGGATTTGTTTGTATGCTGAACTGAGTGGGATTTTCATTTCTTTAGAAATCTCTAAAATTGATTTTGGCTCTTTAATTATTGAAAATAGGATATGTCTTGATTCTAAATGTGCAAGCTCATTGAACATTTTGTGAGAAATATCATATTTCTCTATCAGTGATGGTTTAAGTTTTGCAGTCAAGTAAAAACTGTCAAGTAATCTGTAATTTAAGAAATCTCGTAATTATAAAAGTCTAGAATATGAAATTAAAACAATTTTTAATTTACAATACTGGCCAAACATTTTTCTAATTTGATAGAAAGCATTGAAAAAATTGGTTGTTGAACCAATAGTGCCAATAGAAATACTTCCTGGTCGGCTAGGATGAATAACTATAATGTACCAATTCTTCCAATGCTTTTTGATCTTGTGATGCCTTGTAAAGTAATGATAGACCAAACATTCAAGATCAATATGATTTGTTATTGTCAAATTATTATAGATGCCTAATATTTTACAAAAATATTCTATAATCATAAACTATGTAATAATTTTTAGATTTTTATTTCACACCATTGTTTTAGAATAATAAATTCATCATTATGTTTAAAACAAAATTTTTAAGATATTGGTTATGAGTCAAGAAGAAACAAAACCTTGGGTACTTGTAAGCAATGTCAAAAAAGATACAACGTCTCTAGACTTGCAAATGATTGCACCCCAAATCACAGCACTTGTAGATGAATGGCAATCAAAGGGAAGAATAATGTGGTCTGGCGCATTTGATAATGAACAATCATCAATGGCAGTATTTGAGGCAACCGAAAATGAAGCAAAGGAATTTTTCAAAAAATATGAGAATATTTGTTCTGGTGTTTTGAATTATTACTTGCACCAATGGGATGCAATGCCAATTTTATCAGTATTGTCTCATTGATACAATCATTTTTTCTATTTTCATACATATCTGCGTCCATTTCTATCTCCAAAATAGTAACTGAATCCCCGTGGATTGTAAATGAAATCTTTTTCTTTTCCCAAAAAAGGTTCAAGCCTCTACATTTTACTTTTTGATATTAACATAATCTCATCATAAAATATCTTTACGATTTCCGTACAATAATTTAATTTATTTAATGTTTAAGTGTGGTCTGAATTTCATTTTTTTCAATGACTAAAACAATACTATCGACAATATTTCTATCGACAATTCTTTTGACATCTTTGATTGCCACTGCTGGCA
>JABDKK010000206.1 GCA_013002265.1 Candidatus Nitrosopumilus sp.
CCTGTAATTTGACCATCAGCTGCAATTACCCCTGCTACTTGAGTACCATGTCCATTTGTATCCATTGGGGGTTGTCCCTCGTTAATGAAATTGTATCCTCCTACAACTTTTCCATCTGGTCCATACCCTAAAAGATCAGGATGGGTAAAATCTACTCCTGTATCAATTACAGCTACTTTGATTCCTACTCCATCAATCCCATCAATTCTTGGAACATTTGTTCCAACATACGGTCCACTTCTATCAAGGTATGAATGAAAATCATCATCTTGTTGAATAATTTGAAACAAAACAAATCCTCCAAAAAATATCAGGAGAATAGAAAAAACAATGAAGAATTTCACATTTTTTTTAAAGATTTTAACAAGTAAAAATGAATTGCTTTCTAAACCAATAAATGGAATGTCTTCTAAAATGTGATTATGGGAAAATACACACTTCCAGAAATGCCCTATGCATATGATGCATTAGAACCTCACATTGATGCAAAAACAATGGAGATTCATCATACCAAGCATCATCAAGCATACACTGACAAATTAAATGCAGCCCTTGAAACATGTCCTGCTGAAATCCAAGAAAAAGACATTCTTGAAATTTTATCTGATATTAAATCAGTACCAGAGGACAAAAGAGGTGCAGTTAATTTCAATGGTGGCGGTTTTGATAACCACAGGCTATTTTGGAATAACATGAAACCTAATGGCGGTGGAGAACCTGGAGGATCAATTGCTGATGCAATCAAAGATTCTTTTGGTAGCTTCGCTGACTTCAAGGAGAAATTTTCATCCACTACGGCAGTAATTCAAGGAAGTGGTTGGGGATGGTTAGTATACAATCCTTCTTCTGGAAAGGTTGAGTACAAATCAATGCCAAACCAAACTAGTCCAAGAACTGAAGGATTGGTACCACTATTGGGATGTGATGTATGGGAACATGCATACTATCTCCACTATCAAAACAAGAGACCTGACTATATTACCGCATGGTGGAATGTAGTCAATTGGGATGAAGTTGAGAAAAGATTCTCCAAAGCAAAATAAAGCTTTTTTCTTTATTTTTTTCTAAACACAAGAATTTACTATGCTCTCATCTGGAATGAATTTATAACCACCAGAGGGGTGTTTGTTGTAAATGAGTGAAGAACAAGCCGAGCAATTAATGCAGCAAATGCAAATGCTTGAAACATATTTTTCTGATTTATCTCAAAGAGAAGCAACTTTTCATAGTGTTTTAAGAGAGGCCACTGCTGCAATTGAATCAATACAATCACTTAGCAAACAAACCGAATCTGATACTCTGATTCCAATTGGAATGGGAACATACATCCCAACAAAAGTCTCATCTTCAAATAAGATAGTATTGAATATTGGTGCCGGAGTAGCTGTGGAAAAAGATTTTCCATCCACTATTAACTATCTTGAAGCCCGTATCAAAGAAATTGAAATTGCTTTACAAGATACATCTGCAAAAAAACAAGATGCAGCAGCTAGGTTAGAACAAGGCAAAGCACAAATTAATCAAATGATGCAATCAACGCAACAATCTAAATCAGGATAGAGAATGTTTGATAAACTTCGTAGTGCGTTTTCTAATGCAGCCAAAAGTCTTGGTGAAAAAGAACTAAATGATAAAGATATTGAAGATTTTCTTTTTGAATTAGAGATTTCTTTAATGGAATCTGATGTTGCAACCGAAGTAATTGAATCAATAAAGTCAGATCTTAAAGAAAAATTAATTGGTTCTAAAGTGGATAAAAACCAAATTAAAAAATACGTTAAAAACAGTTTGATTTCTAGTATTTCATCACTATTTGATTCTGCAGGAAAAATTGATCTGTTTGAAAAAATTAATGAAAAAAAGGGACAGAACAAACCTTTTCTAATTTTATTCGTGGGAATCAATGGAACAGGAAAAACCACTTCTTTAGCAAAAGTAGCTTACATGCTTCAGCAGGCAAAATACTCTGTAGTGATTGCAGCTGCAGATACTTTTAGAGCAGGTGCTATAGAGCAATTACGGGAGCATACTAATCGTCTAAATTTGAAACTTGTGGCACAAAATTACAATTCAGATCCTGCAGCAGTTGCTCGAGATGCAGTATTGTATGCAAAATCACACAAAACTGACTGTGTGTTAATTGATACAGCTGGAAGAATGCAGACAAGCAAAAACTTGATGGAACAAATTGCCAAAATTACCAAAGTTGTAAACCCTGACATGAAAATTTTTGTTGGTGATTCTTTAGCAGGAAATGATACTGTAAATCAAGCAAGAGAATTCTTTGAGCATGTAAAATTTGATGGCTCTATTTTGACAAAAAGTGATGCTGATGCACGTGGTGGTGCTGCTTTATCTATTGTCAAGGTTACTTCAACACCTGTACTTTATGTTGGGGTGGGTCAAGAATATTCTGATTTAATTCCTTTTGATAAAGAAACTTTTCTGAAAACTGTTTTTGGTTCATTGGAAAATGTTGAAATCAAAAAAATAGAACCTGAACCAACGCCAGAACCTGAACCAACGCCAGAAAATACTACAACTGATCCTTTTGATGGAATCAAAGATAATGACATTACAAATTATTCAGATCTTTTTGATGTTCCTCCTCCTGAAAATGATAATGATGCAATCAAACTTGGAAATAAAATTCGTGAATGGATAAAAAATGGAAGACCCAAACATGAAGAAACCAAAAATAATCAAAATGATGTTGAAATTGAACATGAAGAGAATATACAAAAACATGATAAAGAAGAAAAACCTAAAAAGAAACGAGGTATGTTTGGATTCTTTAAGAAATGAAACTCAAAACAAAAAATTTACTTACACTAGCGGAATTATCTCCAAAAGAATTTTTGGGATTAATTGATTCTTCAATTAAAATCAAAAAAGAACTAAAAAAAGGTATAAGCAAACCTCTCTTGAAAAATAAAACACTGATAATGATTTTTCAAAAACCATCTACTAGAACAAGGGTTAGCTTTGAGGTGGGCATGTATCAATTGGGTGGTTATGCCTTAAATCTCTCGTCTAATGATATGCAACTATCTCGTGGCGAATCTATTGAGGATACTGCAAAAACTCTTTCAGGATACACGGATTGTATTATGGCACGTGTTTATGATCATAAATTATTAGAAACATTATCTGAACATGCAACTGTACCAGTAATTAATGGATTGTCTGATTCTTTTCATCCATGTCAAATTCTTGCTGACTTTATGACAATTAAAGAAAAGAAAGGAAAACTCAAAGGATTAAAAATTGCCTGGGTTGGTGATGGGAATAATGTTTGCCATTCGATGATGTATGGATCAGCCTTGTCGGGAATTAGCATGTCAATTGCTACTCCAAAAGGATTTGAACCCGACAAAAATGTTGTAAAGGAAACCAAAAAATTAACAAAAATTGAATTAACATCTGATCCTACTATTGCAGTCAAAAATGCAGACGTTATTGTAACTGATACTTACTCATCAATTCATAACAATGATCCCAAAAGAATTAAAAAATTTCTTCCAAAGTATCAAGTCAATTCAAAATTAATGAACGGCGCAAAGAAAAATGCGATCTTTATGCATTGTCTTCCAGCTAAAAGAGAACAAGAAGTCACATCATCTGTAATTGATGGACCTCAATCAGTTGTTTGGAATGAGGCAGAAAACCGTCTTCATTCTCAGAAAGCTTTGCTTGTCGCTCTTATTCACGGTTAACGTATATAAGAGAAGGTTCAAACTCGATTTCTGTAGATGGCCTATTCCAACATATTAAGAAGACTTAGAGAAGAAAAGACCAATTATAAAAAACGTGGAACAATGCTTACTGGTAAGCGCGATTTTATTACTGTAAATATTACTAATGAAAATACCCAAGTCCAAATTCTAAAGCCTGGAATGACTGGAGATAAAGTCATTTCATTTGCACATTCTAGATATCTAATAGAAAAAGGCTGGAAAGGATCAAGAAAAAGTATTCCAGCTGCATATCTAACAGGTTACTTGGCAGGGAAGAAAGCACTTGGCAAAGGTGCAAAAGATGCAATATTGTATACTGGAACTAGAAAGTATACTCAAAGAATGGCAGCAGCACTAAAAGGTGTAATAGATGCAGGAGTTCAAGTTCCAGCTTCTGAAGACACATTTCCACCTGCTGAAAGAATTAATGGCGAACATCTTACTGTTAAAAACGATATTTCAAAAATCAAATCCACTATTGATAGTGAGGTCAAATAGAAATGAGTCAAACTAAACAAGCTAATAGTCCACAGGGACAATCTAGACCAAGAGGTCGAGGTCCACCACAGTATGGAGGTGGTCCGCCAGGAGGTTCAAAGGGTGGTGATCGTCCTAGAAGACCCAGAAGAGAACCAGAGGAGGAAGTCTGGGTTCCAAAAACTATCTTAGGTAAGAAAGTTGCTTCAGGAGAAATAACATCTTTAGAAGAAATTATAGAATCTGGATTAAGAATTCAAGAATCCGGAATTATTAAAAAACTACTACCTGATTTGAAAAGTGAAGTAGTTGATGTTGGTATTATTCAAAAAATGACATCAAACGGTCAATCAACAAGATTCAAAGCTATTGTTGCAGCAGGAAACGAAAACGGTTACTTGGGAATTGGCCAAGGAAAATCAAAACAAATGAGAATTGCAATTGAGAAAGCAACAAGTCAAGCATTTCTTAATATCAATCCTATCAAATTAGGGTGTGGCAGTTGGGAATGCAGATGTGATCAAAAACATTCCATTCCATTCAAAGTTAGAGGAAAAGGTGGAAGTGTCACTATAGAAATTATTCCTGCTCCTCGTGGGTTAGGTTTAGTTGCAGGAGGTAAAATTAAACGATTATTGGAATTGGCTGGTCTTAAAGATGCATGGACTACTGCAAAAGGCTCAACTCCTACTATGAACTCAACTTCAAAAGCAATTTTGGACTGTCTCAGACAGACATTTAGTCAAGGTTGATGCGATATGGCAAGTGCATATTTAGTTGTTAGAATTAAAGGTCAAGCTGATTGTCCCTACTGGGCAACACATACCATGAATTTGTTGAAATTAGATAAAAAATATCGTGCAACAATTCTTCCAGCTAGAGAAAATACTCTAGGAATGCTAAAAAAAGTACAACATTACGTTACTTGGATTGAACTTGATTCAACCTTGGCAAAAGAACTAATTGATAAAAAAGCAAGAAAAGGCGGCTATCAAAAAATCACTGCCGAAGATCTTAAAGAACTTGGATTTTCAAGTTCTGAGGAATTGGCAACTGCATTGGCAGAAGGAAAAGCAACTTTATCTAAATTAAAACCTCTAAAACCTTGGTTTGCTTTAGCACCTCCAAGATTAGGATTTAAGCGAAGTACTAAGAGACTCTATGGTCAAAAAGGAATACTTGGACATAACAAAGAACTTGATGCAATAGTTAGGAGAATGATATAGAATGGCAACTAGATTAAGAAAAACTAGACGACTAAGAGGCGGACGACATATGGGATGGGGACAAGTTGGTCAACATCGCGCAAGTGGACATAAAGGCGGTCTTGGAGTTACAGGTATGATGAAGCATCATTGGAGTACTACATTAAAAGATGAGCCAGATCATTATGGTCATGATTCAACTAAACCACCTCACCAAAATATTACAAAAAAATGGACTAGCAACAGTGATCTAGATGATCTGTTCACAAAGTTCGTAAAAGAAGAAGGAGGGAAAA